>DASVVD010000616.1:0-3107 GCA_036386715.1 Pseudoduganella sp. | reverse complement strand
TGTCGCCGGTGAAGGTGACGATGGCGGCGCTCGCGGTCTGCGCAAGGCCGGCCAGCAGCGCGGCTGCCGCCAGCGCGCGCGCCGGCAGGGTCAATGATCGCATCGGGTATTCTCCTTTGTTGTAGGGTCGTCGTTCACGATTCGCTGTTACGGCTACGGCTGCAGTCGATGCGGCGGCCATTCCTGCGCGCGGTGCCGCCCAGCAGACCAAGGCCGGCCAGCAGCGCCATCCACGTGGCCGGCTCCGGCACCGCGCTCACCGTGGTGGCGATGTTGTCGAGCGCGAACTGGGCCAGGTTGTAGGCCGGCTGGTCGAGCGAATTCACGCAGCTGCCTTCGATGAACACGCAGGCGCTGAAGGTCACGCTGGCGAATGCGGCGCCGTTGAAGCCGTCCAGCGTGGCACTGGAGAACGTGAACGTGCCGCTGCCGTCGGCACCCGGCAGGTCCAGCGCCAGCACGGCGCTGCCGCCGTCGGCGCGGGTGCCCGTCACCAGCAGCTGGCCGCGCAGTTCCGGGTCCACCGGCTGCGCGGCCAGGAAGGCGAAGTCCAGGCCGGTGACGGAAAAGGCCCGGCCATCGGTGCGCGACAGCCGCAGCGCGCTGTCGTTCAGGCCCGCGTAGTACAGGCTGGCATTGCCGGCCGGGCATGCGGTGGCGTCGCAGCTGGACGGATCGCTGCCGTCGAGGATCGCGCCGCTCAGGCCGTTGATGCCATTGGCGATGCCGTACGGGTTGTCGAGCGCCGCCAGCGTGTACCCCGCTTCGACCAGCGTTTCGCCACCGGCCAGGATGGTGGGTGCCTGGCCATCGAAGGTGATGATGTCGGCCATCGCCGGCGCGGCGGCCAGGAGCGCACACGCGGCCAAGGCACTATGCAGGCGGGTTTTCAGGAGGGTCGTCGGCAAGTTGGTGAGAATGTTGATCATGTGGTTTCCAGTGGGGGATTCAACGCAGGGCCTTGCCGGGGGCGCGGCCGCTGCTGAACGACGGCAGCGGATCGGTGGTGTCGACTTCGAGCAGCGTGCCGGCTTCGGGGGCGCCGCCGAACAGGTAGCTGACCATGCCGAGATAGCGCTTGCCGGTTTCCAGTCCGGACCAGCTGTAGCCCACCGTGGCCGGCCGGTTCGGGTAGAGCACGCCCGGCATCGTCACCTTCAGGTTGCCGCCAGTGGCGCCGGGCGCGACGACCCAGCTCGACAGCTTGTAGGTGGCGCTGCCGTCTTGCGGCGCATAGCCCAGCACGCAGACGAAGTAGTTGCCCGGCGCCGGATCGCGCCAGGTGAGCATTTCATCCGAGCCGCCGTTGGCGCTGGCGCCCAGCACCGTGCCGTCTTCCCTGGCAAGGTACAGGTCGAGATCGCTCTGCTCGCCGCCGCTGGTGTCGGCGTTGTACAGCGCGAAGCGGGCCAGCAGCGTGCCGGGGGCGATGGTGACCGGCACCACGGCCTGGCCGTCCGACGGGAACGGGCAGGTGCTGCCCGAAGTCGAGACGCCGATCGTGCCTTCGGTCTGCACGGCCGCCAGCAGGCCGCCCTTGCGCGCGGCCACGGCACCGGCATACCCGGCGCGCAGCGTGACGATCTTGCTGCCGCTGGCCGCTTCGCTGGTCACCGCTTCCGGCACGCTCAGCGCCGCGGCGCGGGCGACCAGCGGGCTGGCGACCTTGCGGCTGCCGTCGTTCCAGGCCAGCGCGCCATAGCGCCATTTGTGCAGCGGCGCGTCGGTGCGGGTCAGCCTGACCGTGAACGAAGCCTTCTCGCCCGGCGCCAGCGTCAGCGTGGCCGGCAGCACCTCGACCCTGAAGCCCGGCAGGCTGGCCGTCGCCGTGTACGTGGCCCTCGTCGTGCCCACGTTGGTGACCGTGCGGTGCAGTTCGGCCACGCCCAGCACGCGCTCGGCGGTCAGTGCCGGCAGGTTCAGGTCGGTGCTTGCCAGGGCTTTCACGCCGGTGCAGTCGAGCGGCATGGCCAGCACCTGCCCGCACAGGAAGCGCCGGTAGTCATCGGGCCCGAGGTCGTACACCAGGCCGGGATTGGCCGCGGCGCTTGGCGCGATCTGCCCGGCGCCCTGCCCCCATGGCAGCTTGCCGGTGTCGAGCGCGCTGTCGTCCCAGGCGACCGGTGCCGCGCGGCCGTCGCTTTGCGTGGCGAAGGCGGTGGTCATCAGGGCCGACTTGATCGCCGCGGGACTCCAGTCCGGGTGCAGCTGTTTCAGCATCGCCGCCACGCCGGAGACGTGCGGCGTGGCCATCGAGGTGCCGGTCAGGAATTCCCACGCCGGGGCCGCCAGCACGCCGCCCGTGAACGGCGCCATGAACTGCTCCTCCGTCATCAGCGGCAGGCCGGCAGCGAGGATGTCGGTGCCTGGCGCGGCCAGGTCCGGCTTGAGGATGTTGGCATCGGCCACATTCGGCCCGCGCGACGACGAACCGGCCACCACCGGCGCCGCCGCCGGGTTCGGGTCGTAGACCGGACGCACGTTGCCCAGTGCCGCGCTGGCGGTGGCCGGCGCAGCGGCGATATAGCCCTTGAGCTGCCTGGCCGCGGCCAGGTCGAGGTGCACCGTCGACAGCGTGTAGGGCTGGGCCGGCAGCGTGGTCGCGCCGCCTTCGACGTTGACGATGACGACGCCGACCGCGCCGGCAGCCCTGGCGCTGGCCACCTTGTTGACCAGCACGTTGCCGCCGCGGTCGCAGACCAGGATCTTGCCCTTCACCTTGGCCGGGTCGAACGGCATGCCGACATTGTCGTCCGGCCCATAGCACTGGGCGATGCGGATGTCGCCTGGCGCAGTGCCGGCCTTGCCGGCGTCCTTCGCCAGCAACAGCGGTGCGGACGGCGTGTTGGCGTTGATCGACGCGCCGGCCAGCGCGGTGCCGTTGCCCAGCGTGGCGCTGGCCATGTAGGTGCGGTTATGGGTGGAATTGGCCACCGTGGTCAGCCACGGACTGATGTGCGTGACCGGCGCCGGCGCCTGCGAGCCCGGGCCCTGGTTGCCGGCCGCCGCCGCCACGAACACGCCGGCGTTGGCGGCGCCCAGGAAGGCCTGCTCGGTCGGCTCGTCGAACGTGCCGCCGCCAGCCGAGTTGCCGATCGAGAAGCTGA
>DASVVD010000615.1:0-9301 GCA_036386715.1 Pseudoduganella sp. | reverse complement strand
TTCACGTTCGGCATCGAGACATAGCCCTTTTCGTCGGCCATCGGATGCTTGGGGTCGTAGACCTGCTTGAGCGGCGACGGGTCTTCGACCACTTCGCGCACCCGCACGCCGGTGGCGCCGGACTGCTGCGGCACCGCCTCGAACACGACCGCCTTGGCGCGGTAAGCTTCGCCGTTGGCGCTGGTGGCGCTGTCGGCATTGGCCAGGTTGCTGGCCACGGTGTTCAGGCGCTGCGCCTGGGCGCTCATGGCCGAACCGGAAACATTGAAGATATTAAAGAGCGACATGGCGATTATCCTTATTGGCCCTGGATGGCCGCGAGCAGGCCCTTGATCTGGTGGTTGATCATCGTGATGCCGGCCTCGTAGCGCAGCGCGTTGTCGGCGAACTGGTTGCGCTCGACATCCATGTCCACCGTGTTGCCGTCCACCGCGCCCTGCACCACGCCGCGGTACATCAGCGGCGTGCCGTCGGCCAGCGTGCTGCCGTCCGGCGCCGGGGTCGGGAAATGGCGTTGCGCCGTGGTGGCGAGCGTGCCGGTCTGCGCGGTATTCTTCAGCGCGCTCTGCAGCGCGGCATTGAAGTCGATATCGCGCGCCTTGTAGTTCGGCGTATCGGCATTGGCAATGTTCGAGGCCAGCACGCTCTGGCGCGTGGAGCGCAGGCTCAGTGCAAGTTCGTTGAAACGCAGGTGATTGTCGAGTTTCCCCAGCATGGCGGCATCCTTCCATCAGTGACAGGATTCATCATACTTATGCTTTGCAGCAAGTGATCGCGGGATAAGCATGCGCTTTGCCACGCTGTTCACCGCTTTCGGCGCGCCGCGCGCACGTAAGATGGCGGCTCAAGCTGACGCCATTCATACTATCTGGTAACGACCACATCATGAAACCGCTCCCCCTCGCCCTGCTTTCCTCGGCCCTGCTGGCCTCCGGCGCGCAAGCCGCCGCCGGCATGGACCCGGCCGTGCTGCGCCGCACGGTGGACACGTTCCTGCAGGTGCAGAGTGCCGCGCTGCCGGGCAAGGTGGCGGTCACCGTCGGCAATATCGATTCGCGCATGCAGCTGGCGGCATGCCCCGCGCCGGAAGCGTTCCTGATGCCCGGCAGTAAAGCCTGGGGCAAGACCTCGGTTGGCGTGCGCTGCACCGCACCGCAGTGGACGGTGTATATTCAGGCTAATGTATCGGTCCTGGGCAACTATATCGCCGCCGCCACGCCGCTGATGCAAGGCCAGGCGATCACCGAATCCCAGCTGGCGATCCTGCAGGGCGACCTGACGACGCTGCCGGCCAGCATTGCAACGGACAAGGCACAGGTGACGGGCCGCAGCAGCAATGTTTCCATTTCGGCAGGAACGCCCCTGCGCCTCGATACGCTGCGCGGCCAGACCGTGGTGCAGAACGGCCAGATGGTGAAACTGGTCGCGGCGGGCGCCGGGTTCCGGATCGCCGCGGACGGCAAGGCCATGGGCAATGCGGCCGATGGCCAGGTGGTGCAGGTGCGCACCCAGGCCGGCCGCAGCGTCAGCGGGATTGCCCGCGCGGGCGGCCAGGTGGAGGTCGCATTTTGAGAGAACGCATTCTGGTAAAAGTTCGCCGGTGTATCGCTAAAGTTCCCGGCACCGCAGCCGTTAAGAACTCGTAGATAGGTAAAAAGCTTGGAGTACAGGTGTCCCGCCCAGGACCTGCGGTCTCCCACCAGACGAGGAAGATGCTGTGAAAATCAATGATTCAGTAAAAAATGCCGGTTTGCCGTCGACCACGCCGTCGACCACGAGCAATGCCCGCAACGCCGAAAAGACGGCGGCGGCAGCTTCCACGCAAACCAGTTCGGAAAACGTCAAGCTGTCGGCGCAGGGCCAGGCCATGGCCACCAGCAGCAGCAGCGCGGTGTTCGACACGAAGAAAGTGGAACGTATCAAGCTGGCCATCGCCGATGGCCAGTTCCAGGTCAATTCGGAAAAGGTGGCGGACGGCCTGCTGGACACGGTCAAGGATCTGCTGCATTCCCGCCAACGTTAGAGGTCATTCAATGCATGACGGCGCCCCCATACTGCTGCTGCGCGAAGAGCAGCGCCTGATCACCGACCTGCACGGCATCCTGAAAGAGGAGCAGCAGGCACTGGTGGCGGCCGACATCGACAAGCTTTCCGCGCTGACGCCCCGTAAATCCGAGGTGCTCGGCCGCCTGGGCGCGCTGGCCGACGAGCGGCACAAGGCCCTGGGCAGCGCCGGGTTCGAGGCCGCGGAAGCCGGCATGGAAAACTGGCTGTGCACCCATGGCACGCCGGACGACAAGGCGCTGTGGAACAGCGTGCTGTCGCAAACCCGCGAAGCAAAAGAACTGAACCGCCTGAACGGCATGCTGATCAACAAGCAGCTGTCCCACACCCAGGGCGCCCTGCAGGCGCTGCGGCCACCGAGCCCCGGCGGCGTCTACGGCCCGACCGGCCTCACTGCCACCACCACCACCTCGCGCGGCTTCCTCGCCGGCTGACCGGCGAAACAGGTCCGATAAATAGCGACGCGATAAATAGGGACGGACCCTGTTTTTCAGGAAATTTCCTGAAAAACAGGGCGGTACGGCGTCCCGGCCGTCCCTAATTTTTTGGCCGTCCCTAATTTTTGGTTGGCTTATTGCTGTGCGGGTTGCGGCGCGGGTTGCGGCGCGGGAGTGGCCGGGACTTCTACCTCGGCCGTGGGAATCTCGGTCTCCGGATCCGGCACCGTCGACAGGATGGTAACCGCCACGCGCCGGTTGCGGGCGCGGCCGATCGGGTCGTCGTTCGGGGCCACCGGATGGTTCGAGGCATGCCCGACGGCCGTTAGCCGCTCCGGGGCGACGCCGGATTCGATGAACAGCCGCACCACGGTGGCGGCGCGCATCGACGACAACTCCCAGTTCGACGCATAGATGTTGCGCACCGGCTGGTCGTCGGTGTGCCCTTCCACCTGCACCGCGTGCGGATCGTTCACCAGCAGCGTGGCCACCGCGGTCAGCGCCTCGCGCGACTCCGCCGTCAGCTTTGCTTCGGCCGGATCGAACAGCACGCTGGCATTGATTTCCACCGAAACGCCGCGGCTGTTCTGCGTGACGCGCACCTTGCCTTCCTTCACCAGCGGCGCCATCGTCGATTGCAGGTCCTGCGCCAGCTTGGTCAGCGAGGCGCGCTCGCGCTTCATCAGCTCCTGGCGCTTCTTCAGGTTGGGATTGGGCAGCGGCTGGTTCAGCACTTCGGTGTTCGGCTTGACGTTAGCGCCCTGCCCGCCCAGCGCCTCGCCCAGCGAATCCGAAAAGATGCGGTAGCGGCCGATATTGACCGATGAAATCGCATACATGACCACGAAGAACGCCAGCAGCAGCGTGATGAAATCGGCGTACGAGATCAGCCAGCGTTCATGGTTTTCCGGTTCTTCATCGAACGGGCGGCGAGCACGGCGGTACTGGAAGCTCATGTCAATACTCCCGCAGCAGCGTGGCGATACGCTCGTCCATGATGCGCGAGAAGTCGCCGCTGGCGATGTCGTGGAACACGGCCGCGGCGATTTCCTGCTGGTGCACCTGGGCGGTGACGATGTTCTTCAGCTTGTTGGCGATCGGGTAGAAGAACAGGTTTGCCAGCCCTACGCCATAGATCGTGGAGACGAAGGCCACGGCGATGCCGGGGCCCAGCTTGGCCGGATCGGACAGGTTTTCCATCACGTGGATCAGCCCCAGCACGGCGCCCAGGATGCCAATCGTGGGCGAGTAACCGGCGGCCGATTCCCAGATCCGCACCGCCTGCCGTTCGGCCACCTCGTACGCCGTGATCTCGGTATCGAGCAGCTGGCGCAGCTTGTCGGGGTGGATGCCGTCGATGACCATGCGCAGGCCCTTTGCCAGGAACACGTTGCGCGCACCGGTCATGTGGCGCTCCAGCGCCAGCGGGCCTTCGCGACGCACGGTCTGGTTCCATGCCTGGATGTCGCGGGCGAGCAGCGTGCGGCTGTCCGCCGGCGGCCTGAAGACCCAGCGCAGCATCTGCACGCCGCGCTTGAGGGTCGCCGGCCGGGTTTGCAGCAGCACGGCACCGAACGTGCCGATGACCACGATCGCGAACGCGGCGGGCTGGACCAGCGACGATGGCTTGCCCCCTTCGAGTGCCTGCCCCACCATCAGGCCGGCCAGCGCCAGCAGGATACCCGCTACGCTGGACCAGTCCATGCCTGCTCCCGCAAGGTGGCGCGCAGCCGGGATACCGCCTGGGTATGCAGCTGCGACACGCGTGATTCGGAGACGCCCAGCACGGCGCCGATTTCCTTCAGGTTCAGTTCTTCTTCGTAGTACAGGCCCATCAGCATCTTTTCGCGTGGCGGCAGCGCGTCGATCGCATCGATGACAGCCTGGCGGAACCCGGTATCCATCAGCGAACGCAGCGGATCGGCTTCTTCGTCATGCGCATAGCGGTCGAGGAAGTTGTCGTTGCCTTCCTCGCCCTGGAAATCTTCATAGTAGAGCAACTGGTGGCCGCCGCCTTCGCCCAGCATTTCCTGGTAGTCCTCGAGCGACAGCTTGAGCGACTTGGCCACTTCGGATTCGGCCGGCGGCCGGCCCAGTTTCTGCTGCAGCGCGGCCATGGCGTTTTCGATCTTGCGCATATCCTGCCGCAAGGTACGGGGCATCCAGTCGCTGCTGCGCAATTCATCGAGCATGGCGCCGCGGATGCGCATCACCGCATAGGTTTCAAACTGGGCACCGTGCGTTTCCTCGTAGCGGTTGATCGCATCGAGCAGGCCGATCATGCCCGCCTGTACCAGGTCATCCACTTCTACGCTGGGCGGCAATTTTGCCTTCATGTGGTGGGCAAGGCGCTTCACGAGGGGCATATGCGCCGTCAGCAGCGAGTCCTTGTTCACCTTCCCTTTGACCGTGTACATAAATCTCTATTCTTGTAATCAACGCTGCAACTGGTGGCCACTCCCCGCGAAATGCGACGGCGAGGCCAGCGCAAACCGCCCCGCCAGTTGTCGAAACGCCACCGACGCACCAGCCAGGGGGAACGCGTCCACCACGGCACGGCCCAGTCGCGCCGCACGGTGCAGGTATTCATCGGCCGGCACCGACCCCATCGATACCAGGTTCACTGCCAGGTAACGGCTCGCTGCCTGTGCCATATTATCGTATACCACCTTGGCCTCCCTCTCGGACGCACCCGTGACGACGATGCCGAACGGCCGCCGCCCGAGCTCATGGTTCAGCCGCTTGATCATCATGTAGGCGTTGGTGATCGACGTGGCGCTGTTCGAGACCTGCACCACGATCTCCGAGCTGGCCATCACGGGCACCGGAAACGCTTCGCCATCGAATTCGCCATCGACCAGCACGATGCCGGCCTGCGTGGCCAGCACGTCGAACGCCTTGGCCAGCCGGCGCGCTTCCTGCGCGCCGTTGCGGGGTGCGCCGCGCGTCATCGACACCACGCTGAAGCCCTCCGGCACCTCATGCATGACCTCGTTCAAGGCGCATTCCTGGCGCGCCACGTCCAGCAGGCTGGCACCGTTGTCGACGCCGAGGCGGGAAGCCACGCCGTGCGCGCTGGCGCAGGCATCGACCAGCACCACGTCGTTGCCGGCGCGGGCCAGCGAGGCGCCCAGGTTGACCAGCATGGCACCCTTGTCGTCCTGCGGCGTGGCCGACAGGAACGTGACGATGCGGGGCCGCGGCGGCCCCGCCAGCATGCGCCGCAGTCCTTCCGCCTGGTCGAAATTGAAATTAGCCAAGGTGCACCTCGCGCAGTCCATCGTTGCCGGCGGCGGCCATCAGCATGGGCAGGTCGCCATCGGTGTATTGAGACACATCCTTCTTCAGCCGGAATGCGCGCTCCACGAGCTCGGCCGGCTGTGCCAGGTGCAGGTCTTCCGGCACCCGCTGGCCATTCGACACGTAATACAGCTGCAGCTTCTGGCGGATGACCACGTCGAGCACATTGCCGAGCGATGCCGCCTCGTCGAGCTTGGTGATGATGCTGCCGGCCAGGCCGCTGCCCTGGTAGGCGCGCACCACCTCGGTGAGGGTTTCCTGGGTCGACGTGGCATTCAGGCACAGCAGCCGCTTGACGTCGACACCGGTGCCCTGCAGCATCGCCACCTGCTCGGTCACCATCTGGTCGCGCTGGCTGACGCCGACCGTGTCGATCAGCACCGTGTGCTTGTTGCGCAGCTCTTTCAGGGCGATCCGCAGGTCGGCCTCATCCTTGACGGAATGTACCATCACGCCGAGGATCTTGCCGTAAATGCGCAGTTGTTCGTGCGCGCCGATACGGTAGGCATCGGTGGTGATCAGCGCCAGCTTTTCCGGGCCGTGGCGCATCACGCAGCGGGCGGCCAGCTTGGCCGTGCTGGTGGTCTTGCCCACGCCGGTCGGCCCGACCAGCGCGAACACGCCACCGCGCCCGATCAGCGCATCTTCGGTGCTCAGGGCGCTGATATTTCGCGCCAGCACGGTGTGGATCCAGCGCAGGCAATCCTCGGCGCTGCGGCCGGCCGGCAGCTTGTCGAGCAGGCGGCGCGCCAGCGTGGTGGAGAAGCCGGCTGCCAGCAGTTCGCGCAGCACCGCCGCCTTGTGCGGCTCGCGCTGCTGCGCGCTACCCCACGACAGCTCGGCCAGCTGGGTTTCCATCATGCCGCGCATGGCGCGCAGCTCGCTCATCATGCCGTGCATCTCGGCGGCGGCGTTGGCCTTGGCGGAATTGACGGCCTCGGATACCAGGGCGCTGATGCTGGCCAGGTCCACGGCCGGCTGCAACGGCTGCTGCATTGGCTGATGTATTGGCTGGTGCATCGGCTGGGGTATTGGCTGGTGCATGGGCGCCATGGCCGGCTGCATGTGCGACATCGACGGGGCGAACGGCGCACGCTGCATCGGCTCCGCTGCCGCCGGGCGAGCCATTGGCGCGGCGGCGCGCGGCGCGGCGAACTGCGCCTGCGGGCGCTGAACGGGCGCGGCGGCATAGCCATCGTCCAGGTCCAGGTGCGGCGCGCCGGGCGGCGCATCGTCGACCGGGCTGGCCAGCGAAGCGGCATCGTCGTTGGCCAGCGCCAGGATCTCGACCACGCCATCCATCGGGCGATTCGACAGGATCACCGCATCCGGGCCCAGCGCCTCGCGCACCTTGCGCAGCGCCTCACGCGACGTGGGCGCGGTAAATTTCTTGACGTTCATTGCAGCTCCTGTTCGCCATCCACAGCATTTTTCTCGATGGTGAATTATTGACGATGCCGCAGAGTAAGCATCATTGGAACAGGTGGGGAAAACCGGGGTATTTCAGGCGCCAGGAAAATCACGCAGCAAGGCCGGGTTCGTGTCCACCCCGGGGTCAACCCCAAAATCGGACACGGGCTCTGCAATAAAGAGCATGTTGATAAGTAGGGAGCTTGTTAAGTAGAGAGCTTGTTAAGTAGCGAGCTCGTTACAGCCGGGCTCGTGTCCGAAAACGGGGTTGACCCCAGGGTGGACACGAGCTCGACAGTGGAGCGCCCGGCAGGGAGCGTTTTACGTGTTGCCCACCAGCGCGGTCACGCGGATCGTCTTCGATTCGGGAATCTCGGCATGCGACAGCACCTTCAGCTGCGGCAGCGCGCGCCGCAGGAAGCGCGACAGCAGCGGCCGCAGCGGGCCCGGCACCAGCAGCACGGGATTGACGCCGAGCGCTTCCTGCTGCGCGGCGGCCTGTGCGGCCTGCTGGGCGATCGTATCGGCCAGGCCCGGTTCGATGCCGGCACCGTCGGCGCCGCCCTGGGCCAGCGCCTGCATCAGCAGCCGTTCGAGGCGGTTGTCGAGCGTCATCACGGACAGTTCGCCGTTGCCCGGGAACAGCTGCTGGACGATCGCGCGGCCCAGCGCGATCCGCACCAGCGCGGTCAGTTCGTTGGGGTCCTGGGTGTGCGCGGTATGCTCGGCCAGCGCTTCGATGATGGTGCGCATATCGCGGATGTGCACGCCTTCGGCCAGCATGTTCTGCAGCACTTTCTGCAGCGCCGACAGCGAGATCGTCTTCGGCACCAGGTCCTCGACCAGCTTGGGCGCTTCCTTGCCCAGGTGGTCGAGGAGTGCCTGCACTTCGCCGCGGCCCAGCAGTTCCGAAGCATGCGAGGTGATCAGGTGGTTCAGGTGCGTGGCGACCACGGTGCCGGCATCGACCACGGTGTAGCCCATGCCCTGCGCCTGGTCGCGCAGGCTGGCGTCGATCCACACGGCCGGCAGGCCGAACGCGGGATCGGTGGTGGCCAGGCCCGGCAGCGTGCCGCTCGCCATGCCCGGGTTGATCGCCAGGTACTGGCCGTTGAACGCTTCGCCGGTGCCCACCTCCACGCCCTTGAGCGTGATGCGGTAGGCCGAAGGCTTCAGTTCCAGGTTGTCGCGGATATGCACGGGCGGTGCCAGGAAGCCCACTTCCTGCGCGAACTTCTTGCGGATGCCCTTGATGCGCTTGAGCAGCTCGCCGCTCTGCGACTTGTCGACCAGCGGAATCAGGCGGTAGCCCACTTCCAGGCCCAGCGTATCGACGGCCATCACGTCGCTCCACGTCGCTTCCTCGCTCTCGGCAGCAGCGCCCGGCGCGCCACCTGCCCCGGCCGGACCACCCGCCGGGCCGCCACCGCCGGCACCGCCGGCAGCGCTGCCGCCCGCCGTGCCGGATTCGGCAGCTTCCTTTTCCTTCTTCGCCAGCATGTAGCCGGTCCCGCCGAGCGAACCGGCCAGCAGCAGGAACACCAGGTTCGGCATGCCGGGAATGATGCCCAGGCCGCCGATGATCGCGGCGGTGATGTACATGACCTGCGGTTTCGCGAACAGCTGGCCGATCAGCTGGGAGCCGATATCCTTTTCCGAGGCCACGCGCGAGACCACGGCACCGGCCGCCAATGAGATGATCAGCGATGGAATCTGCGCCACCAGGCCGTCGCCGATCGCCAGCAGCGTGTAGGTCTTGGCGGCGTCGCCGAACGCCATGTCGTGGGCGATCACGCCGACCAGCAGGCCGCCGATCACGTTGATGACGGTGACCATGATGCCGGCCACGGCATCGCCGCGCACGTATTTCGACGCACCGTCCATCGCGCCGTAGAATTCCGCTTCCATCGACACTTCGGCGCGCCGCTGCTTGGCATCGGCCTCGCCAATCAGGCCGGCGTTCAGGTCGGCGTCGATCGCCATCTGCTTGCCGGGCAATGCGTCGAGAGAAAAGCGCGCGCCGACTTCGGCGATACGTCCGGCACCCTTGGTGATAACCACGAAGTTGATGACGGTGAGAATCGCGAACA
>DASVVD010000614.1:0-16137 GCA_036386715.1 Pseudoduganella sp. | reverse complement strand
CGTGGTTGATACCAACCACTCGCCAGAAGGCGTGACCCACGTCATTCCTGGTAACGATGACTCGTCCAAAGCGATCACCCTGTACGCCCGCGGCGTGGCAGATGCGATCCTGGAAGGCCGTGCCAATGCTTCGGCCGACGTGCTGGAACAGATCAAGACGGCAGCCGGCGACGAGTTCGTGGAAGTCAGCGAACAGGCGCAATAAGCAGGCTTGGTACCCGGCGACCGCCCTGGCGGTCACCGGCAGTACACAATTGGCTGTTAAAAAGGGGTGGCTTCCAGCTCCCCTTTTTTTTAACAAAACGCCGGATGAGCAGGCTGCCGCAAGGCGCCGCCCTGGCAATCCCACCGAATACAGGAGAAACATATGGCAGCGATTACCGCAGCAATGGTCGGCGAACTGCGCGCTAAGACCGACGCACCGATGATGGAATGCAAGAAGGCCCTGACCGAAGCAGCTGGCGACATGGACAAGGCAGAAGAGATCCTGCGCGTCAAGCTGGGCGGCAAGGCATCGAAAGCTTCCGCACGCGTGACCGCTGAAGGCGTTGTGGCAACCTACATCGCCGGCAACGTGGGTGCCCTGATCGAAGTGAACTCCGAAACCGACTTCGTCGCCAAGAACGACGATTTCCTGAACTTGGCAAACACCGCCGCCCGCCTGGTTGCCGAAAACAACCCGGCCGACGTGGCTGCCCTGCTGGCCCTGCCGGCAGCCGATGGCAAGACGCTGGACGAAGTGCGTTCCGCCCTGATCGGCAAGATCGGCGAAAACATGTCGATCCGCCGCTTCCAGCGTTTTGAAACCACCGGCAAGCTGGCTTCGTACCTGCACGGCACGCGTATCGGCGTGATCGTCGACTTCGAAGGCGGTGAAGAGCAGGTCGGCAAGGACGTCGCCATGCACATCGCCGCAATGAAGCCGGTGTCGCTGTCGTCCGACCAGGTGCCTGCCGAGCTGATCGAAAAAGAGCGCTCGGTTGCCCAGGCCAAGGCCGACGAAGATGCAGCCCAGGCTGCCGCTGCCGGCAAGCCGGCCCAGTCGCCGGAAATCGTCGCCAAGCGCCTCGAAGGCTCGGTGCAGAAGTACCTGAAGGAAGTGTCGCTGCTGAACCAGGCATTCGTGAAGAACGACAAGCAGTCGGTCGAGCAGATGCTGAAGGCCGCCAACGCCACTGTCAAGGGCTTCACCATGTACGTGGTGGGCGAAGGCATTGAAAAGAAAGTGGACGATTTCGCCGCTGAAGTGGCAGCCCAGATGGCTGCTTCCAAGGGAGCGTAATCAGAAAAACGGGCCGCGAGGCCCGTTTTTTTAAGCAGCAGAACAAGAATGCAGGCCAGCCGTCCCCCGCTTGGGTTGCACGGTTGGCGCAGCACCCGGCGCAATCGGCTTTGACGCTATCATTGCCGCCGGAATGTGACCGAATATATTCAAACTTAGGAGCCCCAGCTCATGTCAAAACCAGCCTACAAGCGCGTCCTCCTCAAATTGTCCGGTGAAGCCCTGATGGGCGACGATGCGTATGGCATCAACCGTGCCACGATCGAACGCATGGTCGCGGACGTGGCCGAGGTCGCGAAACTGGGTGTGGAACTGGCAGTCGTGATCGGTGGCGGCAACATCTTCCGTGGCGTGGCGCCAGGCGCCCAGGGCATGGACCGTGCCACTGCCGACTATATGGGCATGCTGGCCACCGTCATGAACGCGCTGGCCCTGGCCGATGCGATGCGCCACGTGGGCGTGGTCGCCCGCGTCATGTCCGCGATCGGCATCGAGCAGGTCGTCGAGCCCTATGTGCGCCCGAAAGCACTGCAGTACCTGGAAGAAGGCAAGGTCGTGATCTTCGCAGCTGGCACCGGCAACCCGTTCTTCACCACCGATACCGCGGCCGCGCTGCGCGGTTCGGAGATGTCGGCCGAGATCGTGCTGAAAGCCACCAAGGTCGACGGTGTCTACAGCGCCGACCCGAAGAAGGACCCGAACGCCACGCTGTACAGCACCATCAGCTTCGACGAAGCCATCGCCGGCCAGCTGCAGGTCATGGACGCCACCGCGTTCGCCCTGTGCCGCGACCAGAGACTGCCGATCAAGGTCTTCTCCATCACCAAGCCAGGCGCGATGATGCGCGTGATCATGGGTGAGGATGAGGGCACCTTGGTTCACGTTTAAAATACCAATCTCAAGAGAAATAACAGGAGAGCAGCATGTCTACCGCTGACATCAAGAAAAACGCCCAGGACAAGATGGTGAAGTCGCTGGAAACGCTGAAGAACGACCTGGCCAAGGTGCGTACCGGCCGTGCCCACGTGGGCATTCTCGACCACGTGATGGTCGATTACTACGGCAACCCGACGGCACTCAACCAGGTGGCCAACCTGACGCTGATCGATGCGCGCACGATCGGCGTGACGCCGTTCGAAAAGAAACTGGGCACCACGATCGAAAAAGCGATCCGCGACGCCGACCTGGGCCTGAACCCGTCCTCGCAGGGCGACACCATCCGTGTGCCGACCCCGCCGCTGACCGAAGAGCGCCGCAAGGAAATGGTCAAGCTGTGCAAGAGCGAAGCCGAAGATGCCAAGATCGCCGTGCGCAACATCCGCCGCGATGCCAACGAACAGCTCAAGAAGCTGACCAAGGACAAGGCGATCTCCGAAGACGAAGAGCGCCGCGCTTCCGACGACGTCCAGAAGCTGACCGACAAGGCGATCGTCGACATCGACAAGATGGTTGCCGAAAAGGAAAAAGAAGTCTTGACGGTGTAACGCCGGCACAGGCCATGGCCCAGGCGGGGCCAGGCCGGCCAAAATCCGGGACAGTCCCTATTATCAGGAAAATATTTCTTGAAAAATAGGTGCCTGTCCCCGGTTTTTTTTGTACAGTTCATTCTTTGGCATTAAAGCGTTACCAATGAGATATAAGAGTTCGACGACCGCGGTGCCCGAAGTGCCGAATGTGCCGCGCCACGTGGCGATCATCATGGACGGCAACGGCCGCTGGGCCACCAGGCGCTTCCTGCCCCGCGTGGCGGGCCACGTCAAGGGCGTGGAGGCTGTGCGCACCGTGGTCGAGGCATGCGTGAACCGCGGCGTCGAATACCTGACCGTGTTCGCGTTCAGCTCGGAAAACTGGCGCCGGCCCGAAGAGGAAGTGTCGCTGCTGATGCGCCTGTTCATGACGGCGCTGGAGCGCGAAGTGGCGAAGATGCACGCCAATGACATCCGCCTGAAGATCGTCGGCGATTTGTCCCGTTTCGACCAGAAACTGCGCGACATGATCGCCACCGCCGAGCGCAAGACGGCCAACAACACCCGTCTCACCGTGACCGTGTGCGCGAATTATGGCGGCCGCTGGGATATCATGCAGGCGATCGGCAAGATGGTGGCGGCGCATCCGGGCGCCACGGATTTCTCCGAAGCGCAGCTGGCACCGCACCTGGCCATGGCCTATGCGCCCGAGCCGGACCTGTTCATCCGCACCGGCGGCGAGGAACGCATTTCCAACTTCCTGCTGTGGCAACTGGCTTATACCGAGCTGTATTTCACGGACACGTACTGGCCCGACTTTACCGCCGAGAAGCTCGACGAGGCCATCGCGTCCTACCAGCACCGGGAACGCCGCTTCGGCCGGACCGGCGAACAACTGAAAAAATAACAAATAAAAGTGCCTGAAGCATGCTGAAGACCCGGATCATTACCGCAGTCATCCTGTTCGTCGTCCTGGTGGCCGTGCTGTTCTCCGGCTCGCTGCCGGCGGTGCAGGCCGTTGTCGCCATCGCGTTCGCCGCCGCCACCTGGGAAACCTTCCGGCTGTTCAAGCTGCGCGCGCCGGTCGTGGTGGCGGTGTGCTGGACGGCGGCCTTTGCCTACACGTTCTTCTTCAACCACGGCCTGGAACAGGCCCGCTTCTGGCTGGCCCTGGGCGTGGCCATCTGGCTGCTGCGCTTCCTGCCGTCGCTGAAGGTGGGCCTGCCGCCGATGGAAGGTTTCGGCAATACCATGCTGTCGATGGTGTATGCGGCCACGCTGGTGTCGTGCTTCGTGGCGCTGCTGCTGCTGTTCCAGCGCGGCGCGCTGTACCTGGTATCGGTGATGGCGCTGGTGTTCATTGCCGATATCGGCGCCTACTTCTCCGGCAAGAAATTCGGCCGGCGCAAGCTGGCGCCCTCGATTTCGCCGGGCAAGTCGGTCGAAGGCGCCATCGGCGGCTGGATCGCCGTGCTGGTGCTGTCCGCCATCACGATCCTTGCCGCCCCCTACCAGCCGTGGCTGCGGGAAACCTTCGCCGTGCAGATGCAGGCGAAACTGGGCTGGGGCATTGCCCTGGTCACGCTCTCCGTCATCGTCGGCGCATCGATCGTCGGCGATCTGTTCGAATCCCAGCTGAAGCGCCGCGCCGGCTTCAAGGACAGCAGCAACCTGCTGCCTGGCCACGGCGGCGTGCTCGATCGCATCGACGCCCTGGTGCCGGTGCTGCCGATCGCGGCGCTGATCGGCGGCTGGCTCTAGTGTGGTGAATCCACAAGTTCACCACACTGGGCATACAATGTAGTGGAGCCTGCCAGGCCGTCGCCGGCAGGTTCCTAAGGAAATGACAATGCAAAGCATCACCATCCTCGGCGCCACCGGCTCCATCGGCGTCTCCACGCTCGACGTCATCGCGCGCCATCCCGACCGCTATACCGTGCACGCGCTGTCCGCGCACAGCCGCGTCGACGACCTGGCCGCGCAGTGCCGGCAGTTCCGGCCGCGGGTCGCCGTGGTCGGCACGGCGCAGGCAGCGGACGAGCTGGCCGCGCTGCTGCGCGGCATGGACCTGGCAACCGAAGTGGCCTGGGGCGAGGCGGCGCTGTGCCAGATCGCCGCGGCGCCGGAGGTGGATGCGGTGATGGCCGCGATCGTCGGCGCCGCCGGCCTGGCGCCCACGCTGGCCGCCGCCCGCGCCGGCAAGAAGGTGCTGCTGGCGAACAAGGAAGCGCTGGTCATGAGCGGCCAGCTGTTCATGGATGCCGTGGCGGCCAGCGGCGCCACGCTGCTGCCGATCGATTCCGAGCACAACGCCATCTTCCAGTGCCTGCCGGCGAACTACCGCCGCGTGCCCGAAGCGGCCGGCGTCACCAAGATCCTGCTGACGGCATCCGGCGGCCCGTTCCTGAAGCGCGCCGTGGAAACACTCGACGCGGTCACGCCGGACGAAGCCTGCAAGCACCCGAAGTGGGTGATGGGCCGCAAGATATCGGTCGATTCGGCCACCATGATGAACAAGGGCCTCGAAGTGATCGAGGCGCACTGGCTGTTCGGCGCCCCGGCTGCGCAGATCGAAGTGGTGATCCACCCGCAATCGGTGATCCACTCGATGGTGTCGTATGCCGACGGTTCCGTCATCGCCGAACTGGGCAATCCCGACATGCGCACGCCGATCGCCAACGCGCTGGCCTACCCGGAGCGCATCGCCTCCGGCGTGGCCCAGCTCGATCTCACGCAGGTCGGCACGCTGCAGTTCGAGAAGCCCGACTTCGAGCGCTTCCCGTGCCTGGCGCTGGCATTCGACGCGCTCGACGCCGGCGGTACCGCGCCGGCCCTGCTGAACGCCGCCAACGAGTTGGCCGTGCAGGCCTTCCTCGACGGGCGCATCGGCTTCCGCCAGATCGACCGCGTGATCGCCGGCGTGATGGCGGCGCTGCCGCACGGCCCCGCATCGTCGATCGAGGCCGTGATGGCGCAGGACGCGGCGGCACGTACCGCCGCCGCGCAGATCATCGCCGCGCCGGGCCGGCCGCTGAAGGCGGCGTTCGCCTGAACCACTTCTCCTTCGGGGCCAAGCCATGAACCTGCTGCAGACGCTCGTCGCCTTCATCGTTGCGCTGGGCACGCTGGTGGTCATCCACGAGCTGGGCCACTACCTGGTGGCGCGCTGGTGCGGCGTGAAAGTGCTGCGCTTTTCGGTGGGCATGGGCCGGGTGGTCTGGTCGCGCCGGGTCGGGCCGGACCAGACCGAGTGGGCCGTCTCCGCCTTGCCGCTGGGCGGCTATGTCAAGATGCTCGATGCGCGCGAGCAGGGCCTGGAGACGATCCCGGAAAAGGACCTGCCGCGCGAGTTCACGCGCCAGAGCGTGTGGAAGCGCATCGCCATCGTGGCCGCCGGCCCGCTGGCCAACTTCCTGCTGGCGATCGTGCTGTTCGCCGGCCTGTACATGCATGGCATCGAGGAGCCGGCCACGCGCATCGCCGCGCCAGCCGCGCAGACCCCGGCCTTTCATGCCGGGCTGCAGCGCGACGACCGCATCCGCGCCGTTAACGGCACGGCGGTTGCCGGCTGGTCCGAGCTGCGCTGGCAGCTGATCCAGGCCGCCGTCGATGCCAGGGACGGCAGCGGCGCCCGCATCGAGGCGGAGCGGCCGGGCCGCGGCCGCTTCACGTTCGAGGTGCCCGCGGCCACGCTGCGCGGCATCGATCTCGATGGCGACGTGTCGGGCGAGCTGGGCCTGAATATCTGGCTGCCCGCGCCGGTGCTGGGCAAGGTCGATCCGGCCGGGGCGGCCGCCCGGGCCGGCCTGCGCACCGGCGACCAGGTGGTGGGCATGGACGGCAGGCCGGTGCTCGATATCGGCGCGTTCAGCGCCGCGATCCGGCAGGCGGCGCAGCGCACCGTGCAGCTGGACGTGCGGCGCGATGGCGAGCTGGTGCGCGTGCCGGTGGTGCCGGAAGCCGCTTCGGGTAAAGATGGTGTAACAGTCGGTAAGATCAAGGTCGAGCTGCTGGGGCGGCCGGATATGATCGTCGTGGCCGATGGCCCGTTCGGCGCGGTGGCCAAGGCCGCTCGCAAGGTGTGGGATACCAGCGTGCTCACGCTGCGCATGATCGGCCGCATGATCATCGGCGAGGTCTCGTGGAAGAACGTGACCGGTCCCATCACGATCGCCGACTACGCGGGCCAGAGTTCGCGCATCGGCCTGGCAAGCTACCTGTCGTTCATGGCGGTCGTCAGCATCAGCCTGGGAGTTATGAATTTGCTCCCGATACCGGTTCTGGATGGCGGCCATTTGCTGTATTATTCGCTGGAAGTTTTGACTGGGCGCCCGGTGCCGGAGCGTTTTGGGGAGATTGCACAGCGGGTGGGTGTCGGTTTGTTGATGACCTTGATGGCGCTCGCTGTATTCAATGATGTCGCGCGGTTGTTATGACCGCCCGGCCGCGTGTGCGGTCTCATATTTGGGAAGCTGGTTCGGAATGGTTGCAGGCATTTGAGCGTGGAGCCTGATCATCGCGAAACGGCTTCCGAAGCATTTAAAATAGCCAATGAAATTCAATTCTGACCGCTTTGCCCTGCCTTCGTTTCGCCGCTCGCTGATCGGTGCCGCAGTACTGGCCTTCTGCTCCGGCAGCGCCCTGGCCGTCCAACCCTTCGTCGTCAAGGATATCCGCGTCGAGGGCATCCAGCGTACCGAAGCGGGCACCGTGTTCAGCTACCTGCCGGTGCGCGTGGGCGAGACCTTCAGCGACGACAAGTCCATCACGACGATCAAGGCGCTGTATGCGACCGGCATCTTCAAGGACGTGCGGCTCGAGAAGGACGGCGACGTCCTGGTGGTGATCGTCGAGGAACGCCCGGCGATCGCCAAGGTGGACTTCACCGGCACCAAGGAATTCGAGAAGGACATGCTGGTCACTGCGCTGAAGGATATCGGCGTGGGCGAAGCCAAGACCTTCGACAAGGCGACCGCCGACCGCGCCGAGCAGGAACTCAAGCGGCAGTACCTGTCGCGCGGCCTGTATGGCGTGAAGATCACCACCACCGTCACGCCGATGGAGCGCAACCGCGTGTCCATCATGTTCAACGTCGACGAAGGCGAGATCGCCCGTATCAAGCAGATCAACATCGTCGGCAACAAGGTGTTTTCGGACAAGGAGCTGCGCAGCCAGCTCGCGCTGAACACCTCCGGCTGGCTGAGCTGGTACACCAAGGCCGACCAGTATTCCAAGACCAAGCTGACCGGCGACCTCGAAGCGCTGAAGTCGTTCTACCTGGACCGCGGCTACGTGGAGATGAACGTCGACTCCACCCAGGTCTCGATCACGCCGGACAAGAAGGACATCTACCTCACCATCAACCTGACCGAAGGCGAGAAGTACAACGTCTCGGACATCAAGTTCGAAGGCGAGATGTTCGGCCGCGAAGAGGAACTGCGCTCGCTGGTGCTGCTCAAGCGCGGCGAAACGTATTCCGGCGCGCGCCTCACGGCCACCAACAAGCTGATCACCGACCGCCTCGGCACCTTCGGCTACGCGTTCGCCAACGTGAACGCCAATCCGGAAGTGGACCGCGAAAAGCGCGAAGTGGCCTTCACGTTCTTCGTCGACCCGGGCAAGCGCGCCTATGTGCGCCACATGAATATCCAGGGCAACACCACCACGCGCGACGAAGTGATCCGCCGCGAGTTCCGCCAGTTCGAATCGAGCTGGTACGACGCCAACAAGATCAAGCTGTCGCGCGACCGTGTCGACCGCCTCGGCTACTTCAAGGATGTCACGGTGGACACGCCGGAAGCGCAGGGCACGTCCGACCAGGTGGACGTGAACCTGACGGTGGTTGAAAAGCCGACCGGCAACTTCCAGATCGGCGGCGCGTTCTCGCAGGCCGAGAAATTCAGCCTGTCGGCATCGATCCAGCAGGCCAACTTCGCCGGTTCGGGCAATACCGTGGGCGTGGAGCTGAACACCAGCAAGTACAGCCGCACCATCGCGTTCTCGCAGACCAACCCGTACTTCACGGACGACGGCGTATCGCAGAGCTACGAACTGTACCTGCGCACGTTCGAACCGCCGGCGGTCAATATCGGCGCCTATTCGATCAAGCAGAAGGGTGGCCGCGTCAGCTGGGGCGTGCCGTTCTCCGAAGTCGATACCGTGTTCTTCGGCATCGGCCTGGAACACGCCACCGTCGAAACCGACTCGACGTCGCCGACGTACTTCAAGAAATACGTGCGCGACCTGGGCGGCCCGGCAAGCGGCGAGGGTTCGGTATCGTCGAACTCGGTGCCGCTGACGCTGGCCTGGGGCCGCGACAGCCGCGACAGCGCGGTGACCCCGACGATCGGCCGCTACCAGCGCGCCAACCTCGAGCTGGACCTGATCGGCGATTCGAAGTACTTCCGCGCCGTGTACGAGCAGCAGTGGTACCGCCCGATCACCTCGTGGGCCACGCTGGCGCTGAAGGGCGAGTTCGACTACGGTCACGGCATCGGCGACCGGCCTTACCCGGTGTTCAAGAACTTCTATGCCGGCGGCATCGGCTCGGTGCGCGGCTACTACAGCTCGTCGCTGGGTTACCTCGACACCAATGGCGACGCGCTGGGCGGCGCTTCGCGCCTGATCGGCAATGCCGAGCTGCAGTTCCCGTTCCCCGGCCAGGGCAAGGACCGCAGCCTGCGCTGGTTCGCCTTCTTCGACGGCGGCCAGGTCTACCAGGAAGGCGACAAGATGCGCCTGTCCGAGCTGCGCTTCTCGACCGGCCTGGGGGTCAGCTGGATTTCCCCGGTGGGCCCGCTGAAGTTGAGTTATGCTAAGCCTATCAATCCGCTCAACGGCGACCGCCTGGAACGCTTCCAGTTCCAGATGGGTACCGGTTTCTGATGGCGGACAAGTCAGTCTAGGAGAACATGTTGAAGACCGCACCCGCTACGCTTGGCAAGCTGCTTGCCGCCCTGGCGCTGGGCTGGCTGGCGCTGGGCAGCGCGCAGGCCCAGTCGTCAGCGCAGTCGTTGCCGCAGGCATCGCGGATCGCGTGGCTGAGCCCCGAGCGCATCTATAACGAGTCGAAGCTGGCCAAGCTGGCCGGCGACAAGCTGAAGGAAGAGTTCTCGCCGCGGGAAAAGGCGATGAACGAACTCGGTGCGCGGCTCAAGACCGCCACCGAGAAATACAGCAAGGAAGAGGGCGCCCTCGGCGAGCCCGAACGCGCCAAGCGCCAGCGCGAGGTGGTGGAACTGGACAAGGAATACCAGCGCCGCCAGCGCGAGTTCCGCGAAGATCTTTCCCAGCGCACCAACGAGGAACGCGCCGCCATCGCCGAGAAGGCCACGAGGATCATCAAGCAGCTTGCGCTGACTGAAGGCTTCGACATCGTGCTGCAGGATGCGGTATGGGCCAACCCGCGCATCGACATCACCGACAAGGTGCTCTCGGCACTCGACAAGTAATCACGGGAATGCCGGTCGACACTGCCGCGTTGCGGCAGCTCGGCCGGCATTTCAACTTTTGCATTGGACCATTCATGAGCATTCGACTGGGAGACCTGGTCGAGCGCTTCGGCGGAGAGTTGATCGGCGACCCCAACACCCAGGTGGTGGGCATCGCGCCGTTGACGGACGCCGGCGTTTCACACATCAGCTTTCTCTCCAACAGCAAGTTCCGCGCGCAGGCCGGGCAAAGCAATGCCGCCGCACTGATCCTCTCGCCGAACGACGACGCACTGGTGGCGCAGACCTACCGCGGCGCGCGCATCGTCACGAAGAATCCGTACGCCTATTTCGCCCGGGCCGCCCAGCATTTCGAATCGCTGACCGCGTTCGTGCCGGCGCCGGGCATCCACCCGACCGCCTGGGTGGACCCGGCGGCACAGGTCGATGCCACGGCGCACATCGGCCCGCAGGTCACCATCGAGGCGGGGGCCGTGGTCAAGGCCGGCGCCGTGATCGGCGCGGGCTGCTTCATCGGCCGCGAGGCGGTGGTCGGCGAGGGCACGCAGTTCTTTGCCAACGTGACGTTTCACGCGCGCTGCGTGATCGGCGCGCGCGGTATCCTGCACTCGGGCGCCGTGATCGGCACCGACGGTTTCGGTTTCGCCAACGAAGGCGGCGTCTACATCAAGATCCCGCAGGTGGGCCGCGTGGTGATCGGCGATGACGTCGACATCGGCGCCAACACCACCGTGGACCGCGGCGCGCTGGCGGACACGATCATCGAGGATGGCGTGAAACTCGACAACCAGATCCAGATCGGCCACAACTGCCACATCGGCGCGCACACGGCCATGGCCGGCTGCGTGGGCGTGGCCGGCAGCGCGAAGATCGGCAAGTACTGCACGTTCGGCGGCGCGGCCATGGTGCTGGGGCACCTGACCATCGTCGACCACGTGCATGTGTCGTCGGCCAGCATGGTGTCGCGCTCGATCCTGGAGCCGGGCCAGTACACCGGCTTCTACCCGCTGGCGAAAAACAGCGAATGGGAAAAATCCGCCGCCATCGTGCGGAACCTGGGTGCCATGCGCGAGAAGATTCGCGCACTCGAGAAATCGATCAAGAATATAAATAATCAAGCCAACGAGCAAGAAGACGAATCATGACCACTGCTGAAAACAAAACCCTGTGCATCAACCAGATCAAGGAACTGCTGCCGCACCGCTACCCCCTGCTGCTGGTCGACCGCGTGCTGACCTGGGAAGCCAACAAGACGATCACGGCCATCAAGAACGTGACCATCAACGAGGAGTTCTTCAACGGCCACTTCCCGCACAAGCCGGTGATGCCGGGCGTGCTGATGATCGAGGCCATGGCGCAGACCGCGGCCATCCTGTCGTTCCTGACGATGGGCATCAAGCCCGACGAGAACTCGGTGGTCTACTTCGTCGGCATCGACAACGCCCGATTCAAGCGCCCGGTGGGCCCCGGCGACCAGCTGAAGATGGATGTCGAGATCGTGCGCGTGTCGCGCGGCATCTGGAAATACAAGGCAGTGGGCAGCGTTGACGGCCAGGTCGCCGTCGAGGCGGACCTGATGTGCACCATCCGTAACACCGCCGACGCGGCGTAAGGGCCGGGCAACAGAGGAGAAAGCATGACGACCATCCACCCTACCGCGATCGTCGACCCGAAGGCACAGCTGGGCGAGGGCGTGACGATCGGTGCCTATTCGCTGGTCGGCCCCGACGTGGTCATCGGCGACCGTACCTGGGTCGGCCCGCACGTGGTGATCGAAGGCCACACGACGATCGGCAGCGACAACAGGTTCTTCCAGTTCTCGTCGATCGGCGCGCCGCCGCAGGACAAGAAATGGAACGGCGAGCCGACCCGCCTGGAAGTGGGCGACCGCAACACGATCCGCGAATTCTGCACGTTCAACCTGGGCACCGTGCAGGACAAGGGCGTGACGAAGCTGGGCAACGACAACTGGATCTCGGCCTACGTGCACCTGGCGCATGACTGCGTGGTGGGCAGCAACACGATCTTCTCGAACAACGCGCAGATGGCGGGGCACGTGGAGATCGGCGACTGGGTGATCATGAGCGGCTATGCCAACGTGCACCAGTTCTGCAAGATCGGCGCACATGCCTTCGTGGGCATGAGCACCAGCCTGACGCAGGACGTGCCGCCGTTCGTGCTGTTGAATGGCAATCCGGCGCAGGCCCACGGCATCAACATCGAAGGCCTGAAGCGCCGCGGCTTCACGCGCGAGCAGATCAACGCGCTGCGCGCGGCCTACAAGACCCTGTACCGTTCGGGGCTCACGCTGGAAGAAGCCAAGGCGGCGCTGCTCGAGCAGGAGCAGCAGGAAGAAAACAATGCGTCCGGCGCGGCCGTGCACCTGCGCGCGTTCCGCACCTTCCTCGATACCGCCAACCGTGGCATCGTCCGCTGAGCGGCCGGCGGGCGGCATGACGGCGGGCGACGGTTCGGTGGTCATCGTCGCCGGCGAGCCGTCCGGCGACATGCTGGCCGCGCGCCTGCTGGCCGGCCTGCGGCCGCACCTGCCCGATGCGCGTTTCCACGGCATCGGCGGGCCGGCCATGATCGCCCAGGGATTCGAATCGCAGGTGCCGCTGGACACCATGACGGTGCGCGGCCTGTTCGAGATCATCCCGCGCTACCGCGAGCTGAAGGGCATCCAGAAGCGCCTGCGCGACCAGCTGCTCGCCGAGCGGCCGGCCGTCTTCATCGGTACCGACTACCCCGGCTTCAACCTCGGCCTGGAAGGCGAACTGAAAGCGGCCGGCATTCCGACGATGCACTACATCGGCCCGCAGATCTGGGCCTGGCGCGGCGGGCGCATCAAGAAGATCATCCGCAACGTTTCGCACATGCTGGTGATTTTTCCGTTCGAGGAAGAGATCTACCGGAAGGCCGGCGTGCCCGTCACCTACGTGGGGCATCCGCTGGCCGAACTGATTCCCATGGCGCCGGACGTGACGGCCGCGCGCCGCCACCTCGGCCTGGCCGACGACGCCCGCGTGGTCGCCATCATGCCGGGCAGCCGCATGGCGGAACTGAAGTACAACACGGCCGCCTTCATCGGCGCCGCGAGGCTGCTGCTGCAGCGCGATCCGGGGCTGCATTTCGTGGCGCCGATGGCGGGCGAGCGGCAGAAGGAATATTTCATCAAGCTGGTTGCCGAGGCGGGCCTGCAGGATGTGCCGGTACAGCTCCTCGACGGCGAGAGCCATGCGGCGATCTGCGCGGCCGATGCCGTGCTGGTGGCATCCGGCACCGCGTCGCTGGAAGTGGCGCTGTTCAAGAAGCCGATGGTCATCGCCTACCGGATGATGCGGGCTTCGTGGGAAATCATGCGCCATATGGGCTACCAGCCATGGATCGGCCTGCCGAACATCCTGGCGCGCGAATTCCTCGTGCCCGAGATGCTGCAGCACCATGCCAGTCCGGAAGGCCTGGCCGAAGCACTGTGGAAGCAATTGACGGACGCGCCGCACCGTGCGAACCTGATCCGGCGTTTTACCGACATGCACCACAGCCTGCTGCGCAACTCCGCCGAGGAAAGCGCGGCAGCGGTTCTACGAGTCATGGGAAGAACATAGTGAACAATGCACAACAGGACGGCCTGTTCGACGGCCTGCCGTATTCGCTGGAAGAGATCATCTGCGGCGTGGACGAAGCCGGCCGCGGCCCGCTGGCCGGGCCGGTCTACGCGGCCGCCGTGATCCTGCACCACGAACGGCCGATCGCCGGCCTGCGCGATTCCAAGAAGCTCACCGAGGCCCGGCGCGAAGCACTGGCGCCGCTGATCAAGCGCGACTGCGTCGCCTGGGCGATCGCCAAGGCCTCGGAAGCGGAGATCGACAGGCTGAACATCCTGCAGGCCTCGCTGCTGGCGATGAAGCGGGCCGTGCATGCGCTCGAGACGATCCCCACGCTGGCCCTCATCGACGGCAACAAGTGCCCGGTGATGCGGATCCAGACCATCGCCATCGTCGACGGCGACGACAAGATCGAATCGATCTCCGCCGCATCGATCCTGGCGAAGACGGCACGCGACGAGGCGCTGCGCAAGCTGCACAAGAAGTATCCGCAATACGGCTTCGACCAGCACAAGGGCTACGGCACCGCGCAGCACATGGAAGCGCTGCGCCTGCATGGCGTGACGCCGGTGCACCGGCGCTCGTTCGCCCCGGTGCGCGAGCTCATCGAGCTGGCATTCTGATATCCACGCAGTGAAGACAACGCAGTGAAGACCATTACTTCGCGCGACAACGCGCAATACAAGGAACTGAAGCACCTGGCCACCAGCGCGCAGGCACTGCGCAAGGCCGGCCGCACGCTGCTCGACGGCGTGCACCTGTGCGAGACATGGCTGCAGCTGCGCGGCCACCCGGAGCAGTGCATCGTCAGCGACAGCGGCCTGCGCCACCCCGAGGTGGTGGCGCTCGTGGCCCGGCTGGAGGCGGCGCATGCGCATGTGCTGCACCTGCCCGACGCCCTGTACGAGGCCCTGTCGCAGGTGGAGCATGGGGTGGGCATCACGTTCATGGTCGAGATGCCGCGCCAGGCGCTGCCCGCCGCGCTGGCCGCCAACGCCGTGCTGCTCGATAACGTGCAGGACCCGGGCAACGTGGGTTCGATCCTGCGCAGCGCGGCCGCCGCGGGCATCCGCGAGGTGTACTGCAGCCCCGGCACGGCGTTCTGCTGGTCGCCGAAGGTGCTGCGCGCCGCGATGGGTGCGCACTTCGTGCTCGACATCCACGAGAATGTGGCACTGGCGCCGCTGCTGTCCGGCGCGCCGATCGCCACGCTGGCCACCAGCGGCTATGCGAAACAGAAGCTGTACGATGTGGACCTGGACCGGCCGGTGGCATGGGTGTTCGGCCATGAGGGGCAGGGCGTGTCCGACGAACTGCTTGCGCTGGCGCGGCACCAGATCGTCATCCCGCACCTGGGCCAGGTGGAATCGCTGAACGTGGCGGCCTGCGCGGCCGTCTGTTTTTTTGAACAGGTAAGACAACGCCAGGCACGCGCCGGCTGACACGGAGGGGTCATGGAGATCGCCGCATTGCAGTTCCTGGTAGCCGAAAGCGAGCCGGTGCAGCGCGAGCTGCTGGCCGGCGTACTGCGCAGCGCCGGCGCCCGCAATATCCAGGTCGCGCCCGACGGCCATGCCGCGTTGCGCGCGGTGGGCGCCGCCGCGCCCGCGATCGACATCATCGTGATGGACCTGGAACTGGCCGGCATGGACGGCCTGGAGCTGATCCGGCGGCTGGCCGGTGAAGGCTGCCGGGCCGGCCTGGTCGTGGTCGGCGCGCAGAGCGGCGACATCCTGTTCTGCGTCGAGACGATGGCGCTGGCGTATGGCGTGGACCTGCTGGGTGCGATCGCCAGGCCGGTGACGGCGCAGCGCCTCGAAGCGCTGATCGCCAACTACACGCGGCCGGCCGGCGTTGCGGACAGCCCCGCCGCGCCGCCGCACACGTTCGCCGAAGTCGGCAAGGGCCTGCAGGGGCGCGAGTTCGATCCGTTCTTCCAGCCCAAGATCGAGCTGGAAACCGGCCAGGTCAAGGGCCTGGAAATGTTCGCCCGCTGGCGCCATCCGCAGCACGGCGTGCTGGGCCCCGCCGCGTTCATGCCGGTGCTCGAGGCGGCCGGCCGTGTCGATTTCCTCGACTGGAGCATGATCGAGAAATCGGTGGCGGCCTGCCGCACGCTGCACGACCAGGGCATACCGATCTCGTTCTCGATCAATGTCGACCCCGGCACACTGGCGCACCCGCAGTTCATCGCCCAGATCGGCGCCTGCCTGGAACGCCACCGCATCCTGCCCGGCTACATCACGTTCGAGATCACCGAATCGTCGGTGCTGCAGATCGACCCGCATTTCCTGGAACGGCTGCTGCGGCTGCGCATGATGGGCTTCGGC
>DASVVD010000613.1:0-3578 GCA_036386715.1 Pseudoduganella sp. | reverse complement strand
GAATCCGAGCGCTTCCAGGACGATTCGCACGTGATCTTCGCGGATGTGGACCTGGAGCGGCTGTCGCGCGACCGCATGCGCACCAACACCTGGGGCGACTCGGTGCGGCGCCATGCACAGCAGGTCGAGGCGTTCCGGGTCGTGAAATTCGCGCTCGAGCTGCCGGTGCAGGACGTGCTGCCGCTGCAGCGCACCGTCGCCCGTTACCCCTACGTGCCCGCCAACCCGGCCGTGCGCGACAAGCGCTGCATGGAGGTCTACAGCATCCAGGTGCAGGCGCTGGTGCAGCGCCTCGCCGCCAGCGGCATGAAGAAGGTGGTGATCGGGATATCGGGCGGGCTCGATTCGACGCATGCGCTGCTGGTCTGCGCCAAGGCGATGGACCGCCTGCAGCTGCCGCGCGCGAACATCCTGGCGTACACGATGCCCGGCTTCGCCACCAGCACGCGCACGCTGGACCAGGCACGCAAGCTGATGGAATTCGTCGGCGCCACGGCGCACGAGATCGATATCCGCCCGAGCTGCATCCAGATGCTGAAGGATATCGGCCACCCGTACTCGGAAGGCAAGGAAGAATACGACGTCACGTTCGAAAACGTGCAGGCCGGCGAGCGCACCAGCCACCTGTTCCGCCTGGCGAACCACCACAACGGCATCGTGGTCGGCACCGGCGACCTGTCCGAGCTGGCGCTGGGCTGGTGCACGTATGGCGTGGGCGACCACATGTCGCACTACAACGTGAATGCCAGCGTGCCCAAGACGCTGATCTCGCACCTGGTGCGCTGGGTGGCGGAACACCGCGAGCTGTTCGACGGCGATTCGCAGGTGCTGGTCGATGTGGTGAACACCGAGATCAGCCCCGAGCTGGTGCCGGGCAAGGCCAACGATACTGCCCCGGCACAGAGCACGCAGAGCGTGATCGGCCCGTATGAACTGCAGGATTTCAATTTGTACTACACCTTGCGCTTCGGTTTCACGCCGGCCAAGGTGGCCTTCCTGGCGCTGCACGCGTGGAAGGACCGTTCGGCCGGTGCGTGGCCCGAGGATGCGCACGTGGTGCGCAACCAGTACACGCTGAAGGACATCAAGCAGAATCTCGGCATCTTCCTGCGCCGCTTCTTCCAGACCAGCCAGTTCAAGCGCACCTGCGTGCCGAACGCGCCCAAGGTGGGCTCGGGCGGTTCGCTGTCGCCGCGCGGCGACTGGCGTGCACCGAGCGATTCGGAGTCGGTGGTGTGGCTGGAAAACCTCAAGACCGTGCCGGATGCCTGACCCAACAATTTCTATAAGGAGAATGCCATGAAACAGATTACCGCCGTTATCAAGCCCTTCAAGCTCGACGAGGTGCGCGAGGCGCTGGCCGAAGTGAACGTGACCGGGCTGACCGTCACCGAAGTCAAGGGCTTCGGCCGCCAGAAAGGCCACACCGAGCTGTACCGGGGCGCCGAATACGTGGTCGATTTCCTGCCCAAGGTGAAGGTGGAAGTGGTGGTCGACGACGGCGTGGCCGAGCAGGTGGTCGACGCGATCATCAAGGCGGCCCGCACCGGCAAGATCGGCGACGGCAAGATCTTCGTGCAGAACGTGGAGCAGGTGGTGCGGATCCGCACCGGCGAGACAGGGCCAGACGCGGTCTGATCGGATTTTTGTTCCCGTTCCCGCCCGCGTTGGCGGTTACGGCCTGCCCACGCGCAGGTCGAACTTCCACGTGATCAGCCGCAGCAGCGTGATTGTTGCCGCGGACGACCACAATGCGATGTCCTCCGTGACTTCCACCTGCCGCAGCAGGATGTACAGCCAGCAGCCGAAGAATGCGCAGATCGCATAGGGCTTGCCATCCCTGAACACCATCGGCACCTCGTTGCAGACAATGTCGCGCAGCACGCCGCCGAAGATCCCCGTGATCACGCCCATCATCGCCGCGATGAAGACCGGCGTCTGCGCCGCCAGTGCCTGCGACACGCCGGCCACGGCGAACAGGCCGAGCCCCATCGCATCGGCCACCACGATCAGCCGCTCCGACACGATGTGGCGCAGGTGCTTCATGAACGGCGCCACCGCCAGCGCCAGCACGAACAGCAGGATCGTGTATTCCTGGTGCTGCACCCAGAACAGCGGGCGTTTATCGAGCAGGATATCGCGCAGCGTGCCGCCGCCGAACGCAGCGATGAACGCCACGATGATGACCCCCACGATATCCATGCGCTTGCGCCGCGCTTCCACGAACCCCGAAAACGCCCCGACCAGGATCGCAATCACTTCGATGACAGTAACAAGGGAAACGTGCGAAACGATTTTCATGCGGGCTCATCAGGGGAGGACGGCCACAGGTTAACACAAAAAAAACCCGGGACAGTCCCCTGTTTTGAGGAAATATTGCCTCTAAACAGGGGACTGTCCCGGGTTTCTACGGGTGTTAAGCTTTAGCGTTCGGGGCGCAGGGCGGCGCGCAGCAGCACGATGAGGGCGCCTTCGCCGCCCTCGGCGGCCTGCGCCTGGCAGAAGGCGATCACGCCGTCGGTCTGCACCAGCCAGCTGTGCACCATCGACTTCAGCACGGGCTCGCCGCCGCGCGAGCCGAAGCCGCGGCCGTGGATCACGCGCACGCAGCGCTGGTTGCGCTGCACGGCCCGGCCCAGGAAGCCGGCGAGGGCGTTGCGGGCATCGTCGCGGCGCAGGCCGTGCAGGTCGAGTTCGTCCTGCACTGGCCAGTAGTTCTTGCGCAGCCGCTTCATCACATCGCTGCCCACCCCGGGGGCGAGGTAGTTCAGCGACGGTTCTTCGTCCAGGTAGTGCTCGACGCCGAACAGGTCGGACAGCGATTCGCGCAGCACCGCCGCATCGTCATTCTTCTGCTCGGCGGCCGTCAGCTTGCGCTTGGGCGCCGGCGGTGGCGTGATGACGGGCTTCGGCAGCTGCGGCACGTAGCGGTTCGACTCCGGCAGCTTGTTCACGCCCTTCATCGTGGTGCGGAACATGCCGGCTTCGGCCACCTTCTGCTTCTCGCGCTCGATGCGCGCGGCTTCTTCGGCCAGGCGCTCGGCCTCGGCCGCGGCACGTTCGGCGCTGCTTTCCTTGAGCTGCTTGCTGAGCGCCTTCAGGTCGGCATAGTTTTTCAGGCCACCCGCCATCTGGTATTACTCCTGCGCTTCCAGGTAACGCTGCGCATCCAGCGCGGCCATGCAACCCGTGCCGGAGCTGGTGATGGCCTGGCGGTACACGTGGTCCTGCACGTCGCCGGCGGCGAACACGCCCGGCGCCGACGTGGCCGTGGCCATGCCTTCGGTACCGGAGCGCGTCTTGATGTAGCCGTTGTGCATTTCCAGCTGGCCTTCGAAGATGCCGGTGTTCGGCTTGTGGCCGATCGCCACGAACAGGCCGTGCACGGAGATCTTCGACTGCTCGCCGTCGTTCGACAGCAACGTCAGGCCGGTCACGCCGCTGTCGTCGCCATTGACTTCGTGCAGCTGGTTGTTCAGCTTCAGCTCGATCTTGCCCTCGGCGACCTTGGCCCTCAGGCGGTCGATCAGGATCGGCTCGGCGCGGAACTTCTCGCGGCGGTGGATCAGCGTGACCTT
>DASVVD010000612.1:0-1809 GCA_036386715.1 Pseudoduganella sp. | reverse complement strand
TGAAATACGCCGGCCAGGTCGCGGGCATCAACAATTACTACAAGAACCGCCAGGGCATGATCGATTCGTATGCCAACAGCGACTTCCTGCAGCGCAAGACGGCCGAGCACGAGCAGCTGAAGACCTGGATCAATGCCGATGCGAAGCGCAAGGCCGAATATGCCGACGACATCGCCAAGGTCGAGCACCTGATCGCCGAGCGCGACGCCGGCGCCAAGCGCGATTTCAACTACAGCTACTCGCAGCCGCGCCTGCTGAGCACGGCACGCACGCTGTACCGCCTGGCGAACGAAACGCAAAAGGCCGATGCCGGCCGCAAGTCCGGCTACCAGGTGCGCGACGTGCCGCGCATCAAGTCGGGCGTGACATCGCTGGTGCGCACGTTCGATCCGAAGGTGGACAAGGCCATCGCCATGCACCACCTGAAGAACTACCTGGCCCAACCGGCCGCCGAGCAGAAACCGGCGTTCAACGCGGCGCTGGGCATCCGCTCCGGCATGAGCGACGCCGAACTGGGCGCCGCACTCGACAAGCTGTATGCGGGCACCAAGCTGAACGATGCCGCCGAGCGCAGTGCGTGGCTGGAGAAGAAACCGGCCGATTTCCAGGCCAGCAACGATGCCTTCATCAAGGCGGCCGTTGCGCTGTACGACGCCGACATGAAGGAAGAAGCCGAGGAAGAAGAACTGGCCGGCAAGCTGCAGCAGGCTTACGGCAGCTACATGAAGGCCAAGATCGCCTACATGAAATCGAAAGGCCAGGCGGTCTACCCGGATGCGAACAGCACGCTGCGCGTTACCTACGGCAATATCGCCGGCCGCGACCACGGTGCCGACGGCACCACGTGGACCGCGTTCACCACCGTCAAAGGCGTGCTGGCCAAGCACACCGGCAAGGGCGAGTTCGATGCGCCGAAGGCGCAGCTCGATGCGATCAAGGCCAAGGACTTCGGCAAATATGTCGATCCGAAGCTGAAGACGGTCCCGGTGAACTTCCTGGCGACGCTGGACATCACCGGCGGCAATTCCGGCTCGGCCGCGCTGAACGCCAGGGGCGAACTGGTGGGCCTGGCATTCGACGGCACGCTGGACTCGATCATCTCGGACTGGGACTTCAACAAGGCCAACACCCGCGATATCCAGGTCGACCTGCGCTACATGCTGTGGAACATGAAGCATGTGGACAAGGCCGATAACCTGCTGAAGGAAATGGGCGCCGAATAAGCGTTTCCATTCCAGCCGAAAAGCCACGCCCCCACAAGGGCGTGGCTTTTTTGTTGGCGCGGCCCTCTTCCGGCAGAACCGCGGCCCTGCCGCATGAAAGGTCAATTACAGGACACCCTTCATCTTCCTGCACGACTTCTCCGCTTAGGGTACATTGTCTTTTTTACACGCAACTCTCAGGAGAAAAGCATGGCAAAGAAAGTCGCAATCCTCGTCGGCAGCCTGCGCAAGGAATCGTTGACCCGCAAATATGCCCAGGCCGTGGCAGCACTGCTGCCGCCGTCGCTGGAGGCGGAACTGGTCGAGCTGGACATGCCGCTGTATAACCAGGACCTGGACGACGCCAACACGCCGGCCGAAGCGTGGACCGCGTTCCGCGACAAGCTGAAAGGTGCCGATGCCGTGCTGTTCTTCACGCCGGAATACAACCGCACGATTTCGGGCGCGCTGAAGAATGCGATCGATGTCGGCTCACGCCCTTGGGGCCAGAGCGTGTGGGACGGCAAGCCCGCCGCCGTGGTGTCGCAATCGCCGGGCGCGCAAGGCGGCTTCGGCGCCAACCACAACACGCGCCAGGCCGTGGTGT
>DASVVD010000611.1:0-1934 GCA_036386715.1 Pseudoduganella sp. | reverse complement strand
CGCACAAGCCGATTACCGGATCGAGGACTTCGGGCTTGCCGGCAGCGGCGCGCTGCCGGCCGCGGCGATTGCGGCACCGGGGACGCTACTGCAGATGCGCGAAGAGGCCACGCTGTCGTCGCTGGAGCGCGATGCCATTGCCGCCGCGCTGGAACAGGCGCAGGGCAACATCAGCCATGCCGCGCGCATGCTGGGCGTCTCGCGCGCCGCGCTGTACCGCAAGCTGGACAAGCATGGCATCTGAGCGTGGCCTGCGCCTCGGCGTGGTTGCCGCGGCGGCTGCCTTGGCGGGGCTGGGCGCCTGCGCCGCATCCGTCACGGACTCGCCGCGGCTGCTGGTGCTGTGCGGGCTGGGCGGCGTTGGCGCGGCGCTGGCGATGTGGCGCTGCCTGCTGCGATTGCGGCTGCCGGTAGCGCGTCCGGAGACGCCGCCCGCGCCTGCCGCCTGGCCCGCGCAGGAAGCCGTGCTGGCGCTGGAGGCGCGCCTCGAACATGCGCCGATCGCGCTGTTCCGCATCGACGGGCTGGCCGGGCCGGGCGGCGTCGTGCCCGTCAATGCCAATGCGCGGCGGCTCGTCGCGCCAGGCCGGGCCAGCGATCCGGCAACGCTGTACGCACTGCTCGCCGACCAGCCGGCCGATGAGCGGCGGCTGGTCGGCTTCGACACGGAACGGGGGCTGGAGCGGGCGATGGTGGCCGTCTCCACGCTGACGGTGCACGGGCAGGGCCAGCGGTTGGCGGCGCTGATGCCGGTCGAGAGCCAGCTGGAAGCCGAAGCGCTCAACGCCTGGCGCCAGCTGGTGCACGTGCTGACACACGAGATCATGAATTCGCTGACGCCGGTCGCATCGCTGTCGCGCACCGCGCACGACCTGCTGGGCGAGTTGTCCGCGGAGCTGCCGGCCGATGCCGCCGAAGACCTGTCCACCGCGCTCGATGCGATCGCGCGGCGGGCAGCCAGCCTGGCCGATTTCGTGTCGAGCTACCGCAGCCTGTCGACGCTGCCGCCGGCGCGGCCCGAGCGGGTGCACCTGGGGCGGCTGTTCGCGCGGCTGGCGGCGCTGGTCGGGCCGGCATGGCAGGCACGCGGCGGCACTGCCGAATTCTCCGTCGAAACCTCTTCGCTGGAGGTCATGGCCGATGCCGGGCAGCTCGAACAGGCGCTGATCAACCTGCTGAAGAACGCCGCCGAGGCAACGGCGCCGGTGGCCCGGCCGCGCGCCGAAGTGCGGGCGCGGCTGGGGCGGGGCGGGCGGCTGCGGATCGAAGTCTGCGACAACGGCCCCGGCGTGCCCGCCGAACTCGCCGCGCACATCTTCACGCCGTTCTTCTCGACGAAAAAACAGGGCCGCGGTATTGGCCTCGCCATGGTGCGCCAGCTGGTGCACGGCAACGGCGGCACCGTCCGCTACGCCCGCTCGGTCAGCAACGGCGCCCGCTTCATCGTCAGTTTCTAGAGCCGCTGACACAAGCCTCATGGCTGCGTTGCATTCGTCTCGCCGTACTGAAGTACTGTCTTCGACGATGCGCCTTGCCCTGCGGCTTGTGTCAGTGGCTCTTCACCACAGGGCTAGTTGCTGTGGTCAGGCATCTAGACCGCGATAGTGCCTCTCAGCGCAGCATGTCGATATGCAGGATGCCGTCTTCGTCGTAGGGGGCGCTGATGGTGGCGAAGCCGAAGCTCTGGTAAAAGTTTTCCAGGCGCTGCTGGGCGCCGATGCGGATGCGGTGGCCAGGGTGCTGCAGTTCGGCGCGGCGGATGCCTTCGGCGACGAGCTGGCGGCCGATGCCGGTGCCACGGGCGATGGCGGGAGTGAGGATGCGGCCAAGGGACATTTCGGTGTACTTGGCGCCGGGAGCGAGGCAGCGCAGGTAGGCGACCAGCTGGCGTTTGCCGGCAATGGTCTGCCAGGCCATCAGGTGATGGGCGGCTT
>DASVVD010000610.1:0-2343 GCA_036386715.1 Pseudoduganella sp. | reverse complement strand
AGCAAGAAGGACAAGCTGCGCGAAGCCGCAGACAAGCAGCCTGCCTAAGTACGAACTACGCACGAACTACGCACGAACTGCGCAGGTCCTGTGCAGCAACCTCCCTGCACGAAAATATCGCGTGTCTTTGCCGGCACGAACCGCGCTGGTGCCGTGCATGCCCCAGCGCGGTGCGCGCACTGGCCGCAGCGGTGCCCCACCACGCGAAAAACGCTGGCACGGCGTTTGCATTACCTCTTGCATGAGTAGAAGCGGCTAGTGTTTCACAGGCGACGGCCTCCGTCGCCACCGTGGAACATGGGGCATTGCTCTTGTGGATGCGTCCCCGACGGGACGTACATCTGGTTTTTTACAGACCTCAAGAGAGAACGCCATGCCGCATCGCTTCGCTTGCCACGCTTGTTGCGCTGGTTGCGCCTGTCACGCCTGCCGCTGCCCGGCGCTGGCGATCTCCCTGGTTTCATCTCCCCGCAATGCCTTGCCGTTCACGCTGTTCACCCGGCGTGCGCGCGGCCGTGCCGCCATGGCATCGGGCGTTGCGTCCTACCGGTTTTCCAACCCAAGAGAGTGCCCATGAAATCCATTTCCGCATCCATGCCGGCGCGCCGTGCCGCGCTGGCGTTCTGTCTCGCCATCGCCGCCGGCGCAGTCACCAGCAACGCTGCCGCCGCCGACAAGGTGACGTTCCTCACGTCGTGGTATGCCCAGGCCGAACACGGCGGCTTCTACCAGGCGCTGGCCGAAGGCCTCTACCGCAAGCACGGCCTTGATGTCACGATCAGGATGGGCGGCCCGCAGGTCAACGGCATGCAGCTGCTGGCCAGCGGCCAGGCCGACTTCTTCATGGGCTACGACCTGCAGGTGCTGAAAAGCGTGGAGCAGGGCATTCCCGCCACCACGGTGGCGGCCAGCTTCCAGACCGATGCGCAGGGCATGATGACGCACACCGACGTGAAGGGCCTGGCTGGCCTGAAGAACGGCAAGACGGTGCTGGTGTCCACCTCCGGCCGGACCACCTGGTGGCCGTGGCTGAAGGCGAAATACGGCCTGACCGAGGCGCAGGGGCGGCCCTACACCTTCAACCTGCAGCCGTTCCTGGCCGATCCGGATTTCGCCCAGCAGGCCTATCCCTCGTCCGAGCTGTTCCAGGCCGCGAAGGCCGGCGCCAGGACCAATTTCTACCTGTTTGCCAAGGATGGCTACCCGCCCTATGGCACCACCGTGGTGGCGATGCAGAAGCTCGTCAAGGAAAAACCGGACGTGGTGGCCCGCTTCGTGCGCGCCTCGATGGAAGGCTGGAAGAGCTACCTGGCCAATCCCGCCGCCGGCAATGCCCTGATCAAGCAGGAGAACCCCAACATGAAGGACGACCAGCTGGCCTATGCCGTGGCCAAGCTGAAGGAATACAGCTTCGTCACCGGCGGCGACGCGGCAAGCCAGGGCATCGGCACGATGAGCGATGCGCGCTGGCAGCAGACCTATGACTTCATGGTCGCGGCGGGCCTGCTGAAAAAGGACACCAGCTGGAAACAGGCCTACACCACGCAGTTCGTCCGCGACCTGAAAGTCATGCCCTGATGTAAACCGTTTTACCGGGCGAAGGCGACCATCTCGGCACGCCGGCCCCGGGCGCAAGCCCAAGCAGCAAGCCCATGCAGTCAGACCATGCAGTCAGACCATGAGGCAAGCTTTGATACAGGAGTCAACACCATGCTCGTCACCCAACAGAAAGTCCTGCGCAAGTTCTGGTATGCGCTGATGCCGATGTCCGCGCTGGACGCGGGCCCGCAGCCGTTCACGCTGCTGGGCGAGAACATCGTCGTGTGGAAAGGCGCGGACGGCAAGCCGGCCGCGCTGCGCGACCGCTGCTGCCACCGCACCGCGAAACTGTCGAAGGGTTTCGTCGAGAACGGCAATATCGTCTGCGGCTACCACGGCTGGACCTACGACTGCTCGGGCAGCTGCGTGCGCATTCCGCAAAGCCCGGACTCGCGCATTCCGCAGGGTGCCCGCGTGCCGGCCTATCACTGCGACGAGCGCTACGGCTACGTGTGGGTGGCACTGGAAGATCCGCTGCAGCCGATCCCGTACTTCCCGGAAGAAGGCGCGCCCGGCTACCGCCGCATCCTGCAGTTCTACGAGCGCTGGAACACGTCGCCGCTGCGCGTGATGGAAAACTCGTTCGACAACTCGCACTTCAGCTTCGTGCACCGCGCCACCTTCGGCGTGGCCGACAAACCCAAGCCGAGCCGCTACGAGTTCGTCGAGCGCGAGAACGGCTTTTATGCCGAAACCGTCATCGACGCGGCCAACCCGGCCCGCTTCCATGCCATCAGCGGCGTG
>DASVVD010000609.1:0-1818 GCA_036386715.1 Pseudoduganella sp. | reverse complement strand
GAGATCGGTCTCGGCAATGATCTGTTCGATTTCATCGGCCACCTGCGACGGCGTGCCGACAACGGGCGCCTGCTGCGAACCGAAGCGGCGTGCCTCGAGCAGCGAGCGGCGCGTGGTGCCTGCCGCGAACCGGCCGGCGCGTGCTTCGCCGACCCGTTTCCGGCGGCCGGGATACAGCGCTTCGAGCTTTTCCTCGGTGATTTCCTCATCGAGGCCGAAGCGGTTCAGGTCCACGCCGGTGCCGCTGACCATGTGCGCCAGCGCGCCCTCGGGACTCGAATAGGCGCGGTATTCCTCGAATTTCTCACGCGCGGCCTTTTCATTGGTGTCGACCACCACCGTGAGGCCGGAAAGGATCTTCACGTCATCGCGCTCGCGGCCAGCCTCCACGGCCTGGCCGCGAATGGTGGACACGATCTTCGCCAGCGCCGCCCGATCCGGCCCGCCGGTGAACACGCACTCGGCGTGGCGCCCGGCGAAGGCGTTGCCGCGCTTCGAGGCGCCGGCCTGGTACAGCACCGGCGTGCGTTGCGGCGACGGCTCGCTGAGGTTGTAGACGTTGTCGATGCGGTAGAACGGCCCATCGTGGTTGATGCGGTGGATCTTGGCCGGGTCGGCGTAGATGCCGCGCTCGCGGTCGTTCACGACCGCGTCGTCTTCCCAACTGCCTTCGAGCAGCTTGTAGAACGCGTCCATGAAGTCGTCGCCGCGGTCGTAGCGGTCGTCGTGGTCGATCTGCTGTTTCAGGCCCACGCCGCGCGCCGCGCTGTCGAGGTAGCCGGTGACGATGTTCCAGCCGATGCGGCCGTTCGTCAGGTGGTCGAGCGTGGCGAAGCGGCGGGCGAACAGGTACGGGTGTTCATAGGTGAGATTGGCGGTGACGCCGAATCCGAGGTGCTTTGTCGCCTGCGCCATCAGCGGCACCACATAACTGGGATCGTTGACGGGCAATTGCACCGCCTCGCGCGCCGTCACGTCGATGCCGTCGCCCAGCACGTCGTAGACGCCGACGATATCGGCCAGGAACACCGCATCGAACAAGCCCTTTTCCAGCAGCTGCGCCTGTTCGATCCAGTATTCCGGCTTGCGGTAGTCGACGGAATTGTCGCGCGGGTGTTTCCACAATCCGTGGTGGATGTGCCCCACGCAGTTCATGTTGAAGGCGTTCAGGCGAATCTGCTTGGTCAATTCGTGCTCCGGCTGTCAGCGGCCGAGCCCAGCGCTCAGCCACAAAACAGCGTAGCAGCCCGCCTTGCGAACCGAAACGAACCATTTCGCAGTTGGTAATTCAGATTTTTGTCATAAGCAAAGCAGGAATCGCGCTAAGGCGGGCCGGCCCTGCCCGCAGGCACCGGCCCGCTACACCCAACCGTCGGAACCGACCGGCAGGGTCACGTCCAGGTTCGCGCCATTCAATCCCTGGCCCAGACCACGTCGGTCAGTGTGTAGTGCTTCATTTCCGCAATCTCGCCGATATACGGGCGAATCAGGTCGAGGAAAGGCGGGAAATGCGGCCCACGCCGGAACGCCGACATGTGCGCCTCGGCAGATTGCCAGGTGATCCGCACCACGCATGTCGAGGGCGCATCGTCCCGTACCGCCAGTTCATAGCCCAGGCACTCGGGCGCAGCGCGCAGGTGCAGCGCAGCGGCGCGGTAGGCGTCGAGCAGTTCTTCGGTGCTGTGCTGGTTCAGCTCATAGCGTATGTACTCGACGATCACGGCAGGCTCCTTTGTGCTGGGTGGACGGGCGCCGACAGCGACGGTGACGGAAAATGGCTGCACCTGCGATGGTCAGGAAGCGTCCCGTCTGTCGGCG
>DASVVD010000608.1:0-6099 GCA_036386715.1 Pseudoduganella sp. | reverse complement strand
GTTCTACTCGAACCTGACGAAGAACGGCAACGCCATCAGCACCGCGCTGGCCAACAATGTCTACCCGCTGGTGCGCGGCATGTACACCAGGCGCCGCGACGACATCCGCGCGCTGGGCTGGAACAACGAACTGCGCCTCGATGGCGTGAAGCTGGTGGCGGACCTGAGCTGGTCGAAGGCCAAGCGCAATGAACTGAGCCTGGAAAACAACCTGCAGGTGGGTGCCGTCAACAGCCCGCAGTACCTCGACACGGTGAACCTGGCGTTCAACGCCGGTACCTTCCCGACCATGGCGCCTGGCCGTGCCGACTACAGCGACGCGTCGAACCTGTATGTGAAGAACACGATCTACGGCTCCGGCTACGGCAAGGTGCCGTATGTGGAAGACGAGCTCAAGAGCGTGAAGCTGGCAGCCAACTTCCAGGCTCCGGTTGCGCTGGAAAACTGGTTCTCCGGCTTCGACATCGGCGTGAACTACAGCGACCGTTCGAAGGACAAGGACCAGCCGGAAGGCAACATCAACCTGGTCGGCAATCCGACCACGATCGATCCGTCGCTGCTGTACGGCTCCGTCGACCTGGGCTTTGCCGGCGTCGGCAATGTCCCGGCGTGGAACGTGCCGGCCGTGGTGGCACGCTACATGACGTTCAACCCGACCGCCGGCAGCGGCGCCATCCTGATCAAGAACTGGTCGGTGGCCGAGAAGATCTCGACCGCGTACGCCAAGGCGAACATCGAGCACGAGTTCGGCAACGACATCTCGCTGCGCGGCAACGTGGGCGTGCAGGTCCAGCACACCAAGCAGTACTCCGATTCGAAGTACTTCAACGGTGCACTGGCATCGGACCAGCAGGTGCAGCCGATCCACGACGGCAAGTCCTACAACGACTGGCTGCCGAGCATGAACCTGAACTTCGGCCTGCCGAACGACCAGACCGTGCGCGTGGCGCTGGCCAAGCAGATCGCCCGTCCGCGGGTGGACCAGCTGCGCGCCGCGCTGGACTTCGGCGTGTCGGACACCACGTTCAAGCCGGGTGCCTCGGGCGGCAATGCGCAGCTCGATCCGTGGCGCGCCAAGGCATTCGACCTGTCGTATGAAAAATACTTCGGCAAGAAGGCCTACCTGGCCGGCGCGTTCTTCTTCAAGAAGCTCGACACGTACATCTTCACGCAAACCAAGACCTACGACTTCTCGGCGTTCGTCCCTGGCACCAAGGCCAACACGGTCTTCGGCGACTACAAGGCACCGTACAACGGCAACGGCGGCACGATGCGCGGCATCGAACTGTCCGGCTCCATGCCTTTGAGCATGCTGACGCCGGTGCTGGACGGCTTCGGCATCGTGGCCAGCGGCACCTATACCGACAGCAATATCGCGATCCAGGAACCGGATGGTTCGATCGGCCAGAACATCCCGCTGCCGGGCCTGTCCAAGCGCGTGACGAACCTGACCGTGTACTACGAGAAGAACGGTTTCGAGACCCGCCTCAGCCAGCGCAAGCGCTCCGACTTCGTGGGCGAGATCGGCAACTTCGCCGCCGAGCGTTCGCTGCGCTACGTGGTGGGCGAGAGCATCCTCGACCTGCAGCTGGCCTACACGTTCCAGAACGGTCCGCTGAAGGATGTCGGCGTCGTGCTGCAGGCGAACAACCTGCGCAACGCCGCCTACGAAACCTACAACGGTTCGACCAACCAGCAGCTGGAATACCAGAAGTACGGCCGTACCGTGCTGCTGGGCCTGAACTACAAGTTCTAAGCCCGCTTCCAGCCGGCTGCACGAAGCCCCGTCCGCGCAAGCGGCGGGGCTTTTTTACGTTCAGGTGGCCATTTCAGGGCGCTTCGGGTCGATGCAGTACGGCCGCTCGCGGTAGTCGAAATAATCGAAGTCGGCATGCAGCCCGCTGCCGGACATGTCCTGGCATGCCACGCCAACGAAGGCACCGGTGAAGTTGGGCTGGCCCGGCGCGTTGGCCTCGTCGGAGAGGATGCTGGCATCGAACTGCTGCGGCAGCCATTGCCAGTCGCCGGCATCGGTGCGATAGGCGAAAAGCAGGCGCTCCTCGTCCACTTCCACGCGCAGCTGCACCGGCACGCCGCAGGGCAGGGGCAGCGGTGCCGTGAACGTGTCCGTCTGCACGTGGTTGGGCAGGCTGGTCATCACGCGCAGGTGCCTGCCCACCGTTTCATCGTGCGTGATGTACAGGTAGTGGAACTTGGCGCCGTTGTAGTAGCACACCAGGCCGGCCTGCTGCTGGTAATTCTCCGGCTCGAAATCGACCACCGTGGCGGCGCTGTAGCAGTGCGACTGCTGGCGCCGCGCCACCAGCGCCTGGCGATACTGGCTGCCCAGGCTTTCGCGGCCGAACAGGCGCAGGTGGCCGGGCCGCGCCACGAGGCTGAACAGTTCATCGGGCCACGGGCTGCGCAGCCACTGGAATGCCAGCGGCAGGTCGGGCGCATCGAACTCCTCGCGCACCGGCGCGGCGCCGAAGCGGTGCTCCGGCAAGCCGGGCGCGGCGGCCTGCAGCGCCGGCGTTCCCTGGCCGTCGATGGTACGCAGCCAGCCGTCCTCGCCCCATGCCACGGGCTGGATGGCGGTCTCGCGGCCCAGCGTGCAGGTGCCGCGGTTGCGCAGCGGCCGGCCGCACAGGTACACCATGTAGGTCCGGCCGTCCGGCGTGTCCACCAGGTCGGCGTGGCCGGCGCGTTGCAAGGCGAGGTCGGGGCGATGGCGCGAACTGAGGATGGTGACGTCCGGGTGCAGCTCGTACGGCCCGTGCAGGCTGCGCGAGCGTGTCATCGTCACCCCGTGGTTCCAGCCGGTGCCGCCTTCGGCGGTGAGCAGGTAGTACCAGCCGTTGCGCTTGTACAGGTGCGGCGCTTCGGTCAGGCCATGCGACGTGCCCTTGAAGATGTTTTCACGCCGGCCGACCAGCCGGCCTTCGGCCACCGAATATTCCTGCAGCACGATGCCGTTGAAGCGGTTGCTGCCCGGGCGGTGGTCCCACAGCTGGTTCAGGAAATACTTGCGGCCGTCGTCGTCATGGAACAGCGAGGGGTCGAAGCCGCTGCTGTTGATGTGCACCGGGTCGGACCACGGCCCTTCGATGGTGGGGCTGGTGACCAGGTAATTGTGGAAATCGCGCAGCGAGGCGCTGCCGGTGGCGCCGCCGGTCGAAGTGCGGCCGTAGCGCTTCACGTCGGTATAGATCAGCCAGAACAGGCCGTCCGCCCAGGTCAGGCATGGTGCCCACACGCCGCAGGAATCCGGCGCGCCCAGCATGTCCAGCTGGCTGGCGCGCGTGAGCGGGCGCGCCAGCAGGCGCCAGTGGACCAGGTCGCGCGAATGGTGGATCTGCACACCCGGATACCATTCGAAGGTGGAGGTGGCGATGTAGTAATCGTCGCCCACCCGCACGATGGACGGGTCGGGATTGAAGCCGGGGAGGATCGGGTTTTCGATGGTGCTCATGCGGGTGCCTTGCTCGTAACGGGGGAGGCAGGTTCGGGTTGTGCCGGTGCGCGCACCAGGGTCCATAGCAGCACGGCGGCCACCAGGTCGAGCACCGCCAGGGTGACGAAGAACGGCGTGTAGCCCACGCTGGCCATCAGGCCGCCGATCAGCAGCGAGAAGATCAGCAGGCCCAGGTTGCCGAAGGTGCCGCACATGCCGGCCACCGTGGCCACCTCGTTGCGCCGGAACAGGTCCGACGACATGGTGATCACGGTCACGGACAGGGTCTGGTGCGCGAAGCCGGCGAGGCTGAGCAGGGCAATCGCGGCATAGGCACTGTCCACGAAGCCCACGAAGGCCACGCCCATCATCATGCAGGCGCCGAGCGTGAAGGCGCCGCGCCGCGCATTGATCAGGCGAACGCCGCGCCTTTGCAGCCAGAGCACGACCAGGGGGCCGAACAGGCAGCCTAGGTCGGCGGCCAGGAAGGGCAGCCAGGCGAACATGGCGATCTGCCCCAGGTCGAAACCGCGCACCGTGGTCAGGTACAGCGGCACCCAGAACGACTGCGTGCCCCAGGCCGGATCGGCCAGGAAGCGGGGCAGGGCAATGCCCCAGAAGTTGCGCAGTTTGAGGATGCTGAGGATGGACGGGCGCTTGCCGTCGCCTTCCAGGTGCTTTTCCTGGCCGGCGGCGATGTGCTCCGCCTCCTCGGCGGACAGGCGGCGGTGGCGGGCCGGCGCGTCGTACAGCAGCAGCCAGGCGGCCACCCATACCAGGCCCAGCGCGCCGGTGATCACGAACGCCGACTGCCAGTTGTAGTACAGGATGGCCCATACCACCAGCGGCGGCGCCAGCATCGAGCCGAACGAGGCGCCGATATTGAAGATGCCGCCCGCCATGCCGCGTTCCTTCGCCGGGAACCATTCCGATACCGCCTTCATGCCGGCCGGATTGGCCGATCCCTCGGCAAGGCCGAGCAACCCGCGCAGGAACGCGAAGCTCTGCCAGCTGGTGGCCATGCCATGCGCCATGCAGATCAGCGACCAGGCGGTGGCGAACATGGCAAAGCCGTATTTCAGGCCGATCACGTCGAGCACATAGCCGCACAGCGGCTGCAGCATGATCGCGCCCTGGAACGCGGCCGTGATGTACGAATATTCCTGGGTGGTGATGTGCAGCTCGGTCAGCAGCGTGGGCGCCGCCACGGCCAGCGTGCTGCGCGTGAGGTAGTTGAGGACCGCCCCGAGCATGATCAGGCCGATCATCCACCAGCGCAGTCCCCTGATTTTGGAAGCGAGCATGTTTGCGCAATCAATCCAGATGGGACCGCTACCATAGCACAAGGCGGTGGCGAAAAGATTGCGCAAACGTGGGCATTCCGCTCACGTTTGCGTCAAGTTTCTGATTGCTGCGGAGGCATGAGCAATTGCCGACGTAGCGCCGGGCTAGCAGTTGAACGGTCAATCCGAATCGCCAACCATGCTGCATGCGGGCGAGTGCTTTCGGATATTGCTAACGTTTCACCCGGACGGCGTCGAAGAACCAGCCATCGTATACGACTGACAAGGCCCGGCAAGCCGGGCCTTGTCACAAGAAGCGACTGAAATTCAGCCTTTCTGCTGCGCCGCCAGCAGCCGGTTCTGCTCGTCGAGCCAGGTCTTGAGCGGGGCGAAATATTCCAGCAGCGCGCTGCCGTCGATGCGCTCTTCGCCGCTGATCGCCTTCAGCGCCTCGGGCCACGGCTTGCTGCTGCCGAGTTGCAGCATGGCCTGCAGTTTCCTGCCCGCCTTTGCATTGCCGTAGATCGAGCAACGGTGCAGCGGGCCTTCGTGGCCGGCTTCGCGGCACAGCGCGCGGTGGAACTGGAACTGCAGCAGGTCGGCCAGGAAGTAGGGGGCATACGGCACATCGGCCGGCACGTGGTACTTGGCGCCGGCATCGAAGCCCTCGGCCGAACCGTAGCGCTGCGCCGGCCCGGGGCGCCGCATGCCCATGTACTGCTCGCGCGACTGCCACCAGGTGCTGTCGTAGTCGGCCGGCTGCGTCTTGCCGGCAAACACGTCCCAGCGCCACTTGTCGACCGAGTAGGCGAACGGCAGGATCGCCACCTTGGACAGCGCACGGCGCAGCAGTTCGCCGATATCGGCGTCCGCATCGGGGTCTTCCTTCATCAGGCCGATCTTCCTGAGATAGCCGGGCGTGATCGAGAGCGCGATGGTGTCGCCGATCGCTTCGTGGAAGCCGTCGTTGGCGCCGCCACGGAACAGCACCGGCTGGTCCTGGTAGGCGAGGGAGTAGTAGACGTGCCCCAGTTCGTGGTGGATCACGGCGAAATCCCCGGCCGTGGGCGTGATGCACATCTTGATGCGCACGTCGTCCTGGCTGTCGATCGACCAGGCGGACGCATGGCACACCACCTCGCGGTCGCGCGGTTTTGCCAGCAGCGAGCGCTCCCAGAACGTGGCCGGCAGCTTCGGCATGCCCAGCGACGTGTAGAAGCCTTCGGCATACTCGGTCATCTGCCTCGGCGTGGTGCGGTTCTTTTCCAGCACCCGGGTCAGGTCGAAACTGCCGCCGCCCCGCGCGGGTTTCAGCAGCGGGTAGATGTTGTCCCAGTTCTGGCCCCACATATTGCCGAACAG
>DASVVD010000607.1:0-1823 GCA_036386715.1 Pseudoduganella sp. | reverse complement strand
AGGGCGGCCGCATGTACCGCGCTTCAGGCGGTCGCGGCACGTCGTCGCAGATGCGGCTGGCCTCGGCGCAAGGCACCTGGGCAGCAGGCGCCGTCGCTGCGCTTGCCGTTACGTCGCCTACTGCGCCACCCAGCCGCCGTCGACATTCCACGCCGCGCCGCGCACCTGGATGGCCGCGTCGCTGCACAGGAACACCGCCAGGGCGCCGAGCTGTTCGGGCGTGACGAAGTCGCCAGACGGCTGCTTGTCGGCCAGCAGGGCGCGCTTGGCGGCATCGTTGCCCAGGCCGTCGCGGATGGCGCGGTCGTCGACCTGCTTCTGTACCAGCGGCGTCAGCACGAAGCCGGGGCAGATGGCATTGGCGGTGATGCCGGTCTGCGCGGTTTCCAGCGCCGTTACCTTGGTAAAGCCCACCAGACCGTGCTTGGCGGCCACGTAGGCGGACTTGCCGGCCGAGCCCACCAGGCCATGCGCCGAGGCCAGGTTGATGATGCGGCCCCAGTTCTGCTGCCGCATGCGCGGCAGCGCCAGGCGGGTGGTATGGAACGCCGAGGTCAGGTTGATGGCGATGATCGCATCCCATTTCTCGACCGGAAAATCTTCCACGTTGGCCACGAACTGGATGCCGGCATTGTTGACGAGCACGTCGATGCCGCCGAACTGCCCGGCGGCGTAGGCGAACAGCGCCTCGATTTCGGCCGGCTTGCTCATGTCGGCGTTGTGGTGGACGGCCTGCACGCCGAATTCCCGGGCGGTGGCCGACAGCAGGGCAGCGATGTCGTCGGCGTCGCCGAAGCCGTTGAACACGATGTTGGCGCCCTGGGCGGCCAGCGCACGGGCGATGCCGAGGCCGATGCCGGAGGTGGATCCCGTTACCAGGGCCGTTTTGCCGGACAGGGCCTGCCCGTTCGATGGTGTGCTGCTCATGGTCTGCTCCCTAGTTGGTGGCGGCTCGCTGCCGCCCGTTGTTGCCCGTTGGCTGCTGCGATTCCCGGCTGCTTTCTGCGCTGCGCTAAACTTGCAGGGGATTTTAGCTGCAACGCACGGTAGAATGTAGCCCAAAATGTAGCCCAAAAACCAATATCCGGCAGGAGGCCAGGATGCCCGAACCAGTAACGCAGGCAGGAATACCGGCAGGAACAGCGGCGGGAATGTTGGCAAGGACGTCGGCAGGGGCGTCGGCAGGCAGGCAGCCCGTGCTCAAGTCGGTGCAGTGCATCTCCCCGGCGGGCCTGCACCGGATGGCTTACCGGGAATGGGGCGATCCGGCCAACCCGAAGGTGCTGGTCTGCGTGCACGGCGTGACGCGGGTGTCCGACGATTTCGACGACCTGGCGCGCGCGCTGGCCGATACGTACCGCGTGGTGTGTCCCGACGTGGTGGGCCGTGGCCGTTCCGGCCGGCTGCGCAATCCGGACCTGTACCGGGTACCGCAATACGTGAGCGACATGGTCACGCTGCTGGCGCGCGTGCTGGCGGAGGGGGAGGCACAGGGCGACAGGCAGCAGGTGGCGTGGTTCGGCACATCGATGGGCGGCCTGATCGGCATGGGCCTGGCATCGCTGCCCGACAGCCCCATCGGGCGCCTGGTATTGAACGACATCGGCCCGGTCCTGGACCCGGCGGCGCTGCGCCGTATCGGCGACTACATCGGCCAGGACGTGCGCTTTGCCACCTACGACGAGGGCGCGCGCTTCGTGCGCGAGGTATCGGCCTCGTTCGGCCCGCATACTGACGCGCAGTGGGAAAAGCTGGCACGCGACGTGCTGCGCCAGGATGCCGACGGCAGCTGGGTGCGGCATTACGACCTGGCGCTGGCGCAA
>DASVVD010000606.1:0-1522 GCA_036386715.1 Pseudoduganella sp. | reverse complement strand
CGTGGCTCGAGCTGCGCGAACTGCTTGCCGAGACTGCCGAGGAACTCGGTGAAGCTCGCGGAGCGTGCATCACCCCGGCGGCAAAAATGGTGCGCAGCGAATAGGGCGAGTTGCTCGCCGTGATCGTCGAGAATCCGGGGCGTACCGGCAAGCAGTGTCACCCAGCTCGTCTTGCCCGACCCGGGAGCGCCTTCCACGTGCAGGATCGGGCGCCCACTGCGGAGCCAGGCATGCAGCGCAGGGTCGAGCTCGTGGCGGGCAGTCAGATCGCCGGCCACCTGCCCGGCCATTACCTCCTCCCGAAGCGCTCGACCTCGATGCCGATGGCCTTGCCGCCATCGGCCAGCGTCTGATGGACGTTAATGCTTCCGGACAGCATTTCGCGAATTTTTGCCCCTGTCAATTCGCCGCCCTTCTGGGCGACTTGCCGGATATACGCCTCCGCCTGCTCGGTGTGCAGCAGCCCGTCGAGCGTGCTGGCAAAATCGGGCTCGTTCTCGATCTCGTTGGACAGCGTTACCAGCAACGCATCTCGGTTCGCAGCGGGGTCGGCCTGGTACGACGCCAGGCGGGCCTGCATCGCCGGCTTCTTCTCCCAGCGTTTCCAGAGCGCCACCAGGATCGCTTCTCCCTTCGCCAGGGCATTCTTGCCCAGGTCGCCGGCGACTTCTTCTCCGGCCTTCACCAGATAAGGACTCAGGGCGGCGATGACTGCTGTCGCGATTGATATGGGGTCCATTGCTCCACCTTGCCTGGGTTGATCGGAGGATCGCATGAGCCTGTCTACGGTGCATGACATGGCATGGCGACGCCGGACTACTGTACTGCAGGTGATGCCGCCGGCGCAAGCCGGATCGGGCCAAGCCGGATTGTCTTGGCGGTCGGGTACACCGGCGGCGGCCGGCAAGCCATGCGTGCCGGGTGTGACTTACTGGCGCCGCGCCAGGAAACGTTCGACCCGTTGCGCCGCGATCCGTCCCGGCAGGCCGTTGATGCCGCCGCCCGGGTGGATGCCGGCACCGCCCAGGAACAAGCCGCCCACCGGCAACGTATCCCCACCGAGCCCGGCTGCCGGGCGCATCAGCGCGCTGCGCGCCGGGCTGGTGTCGATATGCACCACGCAGCCGCGGTGCACGTTCAGCCGCGCTGCCAGGTCGGGGGAGGCCTCGACACGCCGGCCGATCTCGTATTCCTTCAGCCCGTCCATGTAGAGAGCCGCATGGTCGATCACCTGCTGGCCGACCCGGGCGCGGATCGCGTCCCAGCCTTCGCGCGGCTCGACCGGCATTGCCACCGGATACAGGTAGGCGATATCCTGCTCGGGTGGCGCCTGGCCGGGATCGACGGCCGACGGCGCAGTGATCCACATATAGGGCAGCGGGGACACCTCGCCACGCGCGGCGCAGCGAAAATTATCCAGCACCGCGTCCGCCGTGCCGACCAGCAGCACGCTCTTGCGCAGGCTGAGTCCGTCGGAGCGCATGGCCTCGTGGCGTGAATAGGCGACCTGGCCCGACAAGGC
>DASVVD010000605.1:0-3837 GCA_036386715.1 Pseudoduganella sp. | reverse complement strand
ACGATGCGTGCGGCGCCTTCCCCGGCCACATCATCGTGGGCCTGGACGCGAAAGACGGCAAGGTGGCCACCGATGGCTGGAGCAAGATGTCCGGCCACGAAGTGATCGACCTGGCGCAGAAGTTCGAGCAGTACGGCGTGGAATCGATCGTCTACACCGACATCGGCCGTGACGGCATGATGGGCGGCGTGAACATCGAAGCCACGGTGCGCCTGGCGCAGGCCGTGCGCATTCCCGTCATCGCCTCCGGCGGCCTGCACAACCTGGCCGACGTGGAAGCGCTGTGCGCGGTGCAGGATGAAGGCATCGAAGGCGTGATCTGCGGCCGTTCGATCTACGAAGGCACCATCAACCTGGGCGAAGCGCAACTGCGCGCCGACGAGCTCAGTGGCGAAACCCTCGGCGAACTGTCCGACTCCGGCGAAGAATAAAAAGGTAACCATGCTGGCCAAACGCATCATCCCCTGCCTGGACGTGACCAACGGCCGCGTCGTCAAGGGCGTCAACTTCACCGAGCTGCGCGACGCCGGCGACCCGGTCGAGATCGCCCGCCGCTACGACGAGCAGGGTGCCGACGAACTGACGTTCCTCGACATCACCGCCTCGTCCGACAACCGTGACCTGATCCTCCACATCATCGAGGCCGTTGCCTCGCAGGTGTTCATTCCGCTGACAGTGGGCGGCGGCGTGCGCAAGGTGGAAGATGTGCGGCGCCTGCTCAACGCCGGCGCGGACAAGATCAGCATGAACACCTCCGCCGTCACCAATCCGGACCTGGTGTTCGAGGCATCGCAAAAACACGGCTCGCAATGCATCGTGGTGGCGATCGACGCCAAGCAGGTGGCACCGGGCAAGTGGCAGGTGTTCACCCACGGCGGCCGCAACGCCACCGGCCTCGACGTGATCGAATGGGCGCAGAAGATGGCATCGCTGGGCGCCGGCGAACTGCTGCTCACCAGCATGGACCGCGACGGCACCAAGTCGGGCTTCGACCTGGCGCTCACGCGCGCCGTGTCCGATGCCGTGGGCATTCCCGTGATCGCCTCGGGCGGCGTGGGCGGCCTGCAGGACCTGGCCGATGGCGTGACGAAAGGCCACGCCGACGCGGTGCTGGCCGCCAGCATTTTCCACTACGGCCAGCACACGGTCGGGGAGGCCAAGCAGTTCATGGCCCGGCAAGGCATTCCGATGCGCGAGGCCTGAGAAAGCATAACCATGGGTATACCGACGACAACGCCTAGCGTAGCCAAGGCAAAATGGCTGAACCGGGTCCGCTGGGACGAGCATGGCCTCGTGCCCGTGATCGTGCAGGAAAGCGGCAGCAACGATGTACTGATGTTCGCATGGATGAACCGCGACGCACTGTACAAGACGGTGGAACTGCATGAAGCGGTGTACTGGAGCCGCTCGCGCAAGAAGCTGTGGCACAAGGGCGAGGAATCGGGCCATGTGCAGAAGGTGCTCGACATCCGCCTCGACTGCGACGAGGACGTGGTGCTGCTGAAGGTGGAGCAGGCCGGCGGCATCGCCTGCCATACCGGGCGCCATTCGTGCTTCTTCCAGAAATTCGAAGGCGATGCCAAGGATGGCGACTGGAACAGCGTGGAACCGGTGCTGAAGGATCCGGAAACCATTTATACGGAAAAGAGGAAATGACGATTCCGGCAGATATTCTCGGCCGCGTGGCGGCCACCATCGAAGCCCGCAAGGGCGCCGATCCGGCCACTTCCTACGTGGCCAAGCTGTTCTCGAAAGGCGACGACGCGATCCTCAAGAAGATCGGCGAGGAAGCCACCGAGACCGTGATGGCCGCCAAGGATGCCCGGGTATCCGGCGACGGCTCGAAGGTATTGTACGAAGTCGCCGACCTGTGGTTCCACTCGCTCGTGCTGCTGGCGCAGTTCGGCCTGTCGCCGCAGCAGGTGCTCGACGAGCTGGCGCGCCGCGAGGGTGTGTCGGGCATCGATGAAAAAGCCGCCCGTAAAGACGCTTGACCGACTCCAGGAAAATAACGATGGACAACTGCCTGTTCTGCAAGATCGCCGCCAAACAGATCCCCGCCACCATTGTCTATGAAGACGACGAGCTGCTGGCGTTCAAGGATATCAACCCGGCCGCGCCGGTGCACCTGCTGGTGATCCCGAAGAAGCATATCTCGACATTGACCGAGGTGCAGCCGGAAGACACGGCCTTGCTGGGCAGGATGCTGGCGCTGGCACCGAAGCTGGCCGAGGAACACGGCGTGTCGGTCGCCTATGGCAGCGACGGCAGCCCCACGCGCGGCTACAAGACGCTGATCAACAGCGGCCCGGATGGCGGCCAGGTGATCTACCACCTGCACATGCACATCTATGGCGGCCCGCGGCCATGGCACGGCATGCATTGATGGCGCGGCATTGATCAACACGCAACCGGAAGAGTTATTTCCGGCGGTAATCGTGACAGCCACATGACATGGTGAGAGTCGCTTATACTGTTCGTTCCACCGAATTCGGGCGTTACCGCCCTGCAAGGAGAATACAATGGGTTCCATGAGTATCTGGCACTGGCTGATCGTCCTGGTTGTCGTCATGCTGGTCTTCGGCACGAAAAAACTGGGCAACATCGGCTCCGACCTGGGCAAGGCCGTCAAGGGTTTCAAGGATGGCGTGAAGACCGACGAGAAGGAAGCGGCCGACCAGCCGGTGCCACCGCCGGCCAAGGTTACCGACAAGGGCACGATCGAGGTCGATGCCAAGGAAAAGAACAAGCTCTGACCGTGCCGATGTCATTGCGCTTTTTTACCGCTAATCCATGATCGATCTCGGTCTCTCCAAGCTGGCCATCATCGGCGTGGTGGCACTGATCGTCATCGGTCCCGAAAAACTGCCGAAAGTGGCGCGCATGGCAGGCACGCTGTATGGCCGCGCGCAGCGCTACCTGCACGATGTGAAGAGCGAGGTCAGCCGCGAAATCGAGCTGGAAGAGCTGCGCAACCTGCAAAAGACCGTGCAGGAGCAGGCAGAGAACATCAAGGCCGATGTCGAGAATTCGATCCAGAAGAACATGTCCGAGGTCGAGGATGTCTTCAGGATCGACGACACCTCTTCTTCCGACGCTGCCACCGGCTACACGCCCGATTTCCATTCGGCCTCCACCGAAGACCAGGCGCGCAAGGCCAAGGAGTTCCGGCGCAAGCGGCTGGTGCGCACCTCGGCCGTGCCGCAGTGGTACAAGCAGCGCACCGGGGGCCGCATGCACGTGGTGTCCGGCGCGGCGCGCGTGGCGCGCTTTCGACCGCGCAACGGTAACCCTCCCGCTTCCTTTTACTGATGAGTATTGAACAACCGGCCGAAGAAACTTTCATCAGCCACCTGGTAGAACTGCGTGACCGGCTGGTCAAGGCTTCCATCGGCGTGCTGATCGCCACGGCCCTGCTGATGGCCTGGCCAGGCCCCACCCTGCTGTACGATTTCCTCGCCCAGCCCATGATCGATGCGCTGCCCAAAGGAGCGAAAATCATCGCCACCGGCGTGACCGCGCCGTTCCTGGTGCCGATGAAGGTCACCCTGGTGCTGGGCATTATCCTGGCGCTGCCGTGGGTGCTGTACCAGGCATGGGCCTTCGTGGCCCCAGGCCTGTACACGCACGAGAAGCGCCTGGTCGCGCCGCTGGTGATTTCCTCGTCGCTGCTGTTCGTGAGCGGCGTGGCGTTCTGCTATTTCTTCGTGTTCGGCCGCGTGTTCCACTTCATTTCGGAGTTCGCCCCCAGCTCGATTGCCGTCACGCCGGATATCGAGAATTACCTCGATTTCGTGATGTCGATGTGCCTCGCCTTCGGTGCCGCGTTCGAGGTGC
>DASVVD010000604.1:0-5143 GCA_036386715.1 Pseudoduganella sp. | reverse complement strand
GAGCTGGCGCGCATCGCCGCCGTGAAGGACAAGTCGGCGATCCCGGCGCTGGTGGCGCACCTGAACCGCCTGGGCGTCGTCACGCCGTATGCCGTGCGCGTTTCGCAGGATGCGCGTGAATCGTCGCGCTACGCGGCCTATGTGGCGCAAAGCGGCCTGGGCTTGCCCGACCGCGATTACTACCTGAAGAAGGATGACGCCAAGCTGGCCGATGCGCTGGCCAAGTACGAACAGCACATTGCCAAAGTGCTGACGCTGGCCGGTGGCAAGGATGGTGCCGCGCAGGCCAGGAACATCGTGGCGCTGGAAACCGCGCTGGCGCAGGCACAGTGGACCAAGGTGGAGAACCGCGATCCGGTAAAGCGCTACAACAAGGTGGCGATCGACCAGCTGGCCGCGCTGGCGCCAGGCTACGACTGGCAGGGCACGCTGGCGGCCTCGGACGTGGCGGGCAAGACCGACTACGTCATCGTGACGCAGCCCAGCTACCTGCAGGGCTTCGCCAGGGCATTGAACGACACCGACCTGGCCACGTGGAAGGCCTACTTCACGTGGCAGTTGCTGCGCGATGCGTCACCCTACCTGTCGAAGCCGTTTGCCGACGCGCATTTCGCGTTCTATGGCACCGTGCTGACCGGCGTGACCGAGCAGCCGCCGCGCTGGAAGCGCGGCGTGGGCGTGGTGGAAGGCGCGATCGGCGAAGGCCTGGGCAAGCTGTACGTGGCGCAGTATTTCCCGGCCGAGCGCAAAGCACGCATGGAACAGCTGGTGGCGAACCTGCTGGTGGCCTACCGGCAGAGCATCGACACGCTGGACTGGATGAGCCCCGAGACGAAGAAGGAAGCGCAGGCCAAGCTGGCCAAGTTCACGCCGAAGATCGGCTACCCGGACAAGTGGCGCGACTACACGAAGCTCAAGGTCGTCGATGGCGACCTGCTGGGCAACCTGCGCCGGGCCGCCGAGTTCGATTACGACCGCAACATCGCCAAGCTGGGCCAGCCGATCGACCGCACCGAGTGGGGCATGACGCCGCAGACGGTGAATGCCTACTACCGCTCGACCACCAACGAGATCGTGTTCCCGGCCGCGATCCTGCAGCCGCCGTTCTTCGACGCGAAGGCCGACGATGCGGTCAACTATGGCGCGATCGGTGCCGTGATCGGCCACGAGATCAGCCATGGCTTCGACGATTCGGGCAGCCAGTCCGATGGCGACGGCAACCTGCGCAACTGGTGGACCGACGGCGACCGCGCCAACTTCAAGGCCAAGGCCGACCGGCTGGTGGCGCAGTACGACGGCTACAGCCCGCTGCCCGGCTACAACGTCAACGGCAAGCTGACGCTGGGCGAGAATATCGCCGACAACTCGGGCCTGGCGATCGCCTACAAGGCTTATAAATTGTCGCTGAACGGGCAGCCGGCGCCGGTGATCGACAAGCTGACGGGCGAGCAGCGTTTCTACATGGGCTTCGGCCAGGTATGGCGCTCGAAGATGCGCGAGGCGCAGCAGATCGTGCAGGTGAAGACCGACCCGCATGCGCCGGGCCGCTTCCGCGCCAACGGTACCGTGGTCAACCAGCCCGGCTTCTATGAGGCATTCGGCGTGAAGGAAGGCGACAAGCTGTACCTGAAGCCGGAAGAGCGCGTGATCCTCTGGTAAGGAGCTGCTGAAAACAGCTGCTGAAAAATCATTTGCCGGCATGGCAAAAAGACCACAGGCAGTGGCCTTTTCGCCATTGCCGGAAGGCTGGTATGGTATTGTCGCTCGACCGGCAACCGACCGGTCAAACCCATCGTTTAAACAAGAGGGAAATACCTTGAAACGACACCTGTTAAGTGCATTGACGCTCGGCCTGTTGGCCGGCGTCTGCGGCGTTGCCGGCGCGGCCGACAAGGCTCCGACCAAAACCGCCGCATCCGGCATCGCAATCGAGTATGTCGACCCATCCGTGCGCGCCCAGGACGATTTCTTCGTTCACACCAACGGCAAATGGCTGGCCAACACCGAGATCCCGGCCGACAAGTCGAGCTGGGGTTCGTTCGCCAAGCTGCATGACGACGTGCAGCCGCAACTGCGCAAGATCATCGAGGATGCCGCCGCCGCTGCCGCTGCCGGCGCGAAGGATGCGGACCAGCAGCGCATCGGCGATTTCTACGGCAGCTTCATGGATGAAGCGCGCGTGGAACAGCTGGGCATCACGCCGATCAAGGACGAGCTGGCCAGGATTGCCGGCCTGCCCGACAAGAAGGCACTGCCGCAGCTGATCGCCGCATTCAACCGCTATGGCGTGAAGGCGCCGATCGGCTTTGCGATCCACCAGGACAACAAGGATTCGACCAAGTACGTGGCCGACTTCTTCCAGGACGGCCTGGGCTTGCCCGACCGCGATTACTACCTGAAGAAGGACGATGCCAAGCTGGCCGATGCGCTGGCGAAGTACGAGACGCATGTCACGAAAATGCTGACGCTGGCCGGCGACGCGAACGCGGCCGCCAATGCGAAAGCCATCGTGGCGTTCGAGACCGCGATTGCCCAGATCCAGTGGAGCAAGGTGGAACTGCGCGACCCGGTGAAGGCCTACAACAAGTACGACATCGCCAAGGTCGGCGAACTGATGCCGAACTTCGACTGGAACGCCTACCTGGCCGCCACCGGCGTGCAGGGCAAGGCGACGTACGTGATCGTCAGCCAGCCGACCTACCTGCAGGCACTGGACAAGGTGCTGGCCGACACGCCGCTGGAAACGCTCAAGGCCTATGCGCAGTGGCACACGGTCCACGAGGCGGCGCCGTATCTGTCGAAGGCGTTCGTCGACGAGAACTTTGCCTTCTACGGCACCACGCTGTCCGGCACGACCGAAAACCGGCCGCGCTGGAAGCGCGGCGTGAGCACGACGGAAAGCGCGGTGGGCGAGGCGATCGGCAAGGTCTACGTGCAGCAGCATTTCCCGCCTGAATACAAGGCACGCATGGAAGTGCTGGTGAATAACCTGCTGACGGCGTTCAAGCAGAGCATCACCACGCTGGACTGGATGACGCCGGCCACGAAGAAGGAAGCGCAGGCCAAGCTGGCCAAGTTCACCACCAAGATCGGCTACCCGAACAAGTGGCGCGATTACTCGGCGCTGACGGTGAAGCGCGACGACCTGGTGGGCAACGTGCAGCGCGCCAACGAGTTCAACTACAACAAGGAATTGAACAAGCTGGGCAAACCGATCGATCGCGACGAGTGGCTGATGACGCCGCAGACCGTGAACGCGTACTACAACCCGGAAATGAACGAGATCGTGTTCCCGGCCTCGATCCTGCAGCCGCCGTTCTTCGATCCGAAGGCCGATGATGCGGTCAACTATGGTGGCATCGGCGCGGTGATCGGTCACGAGATCAGCCACGGCTTCGACGACCAGGGCGCACAGTACGACGGCGACGGCAACCTGCGCGACTGGTGGAGCGCGGCCGACCACAAGAACTTCAAGGCCAAGACGGGCCAGCTGGTGGCGCAGTACGGCGCCTACAGCCCGCTGCCCGGCTATAACGTGAACGGCGAACTGACGCTGGGCGAGAACATCGGCGACAACTCCGGCCTGGCAGTGGCCTACAAGGCCTACAAGCTGTCGCTGAAGGGCAAGAAGGCGCCGGTGATCGACAACCTGACGGGCGACCAGCGCTTCTACATGGGCTGGGCGCAGGTGTGGCGCATGAAGATGCGCGAGCCGGCGCAGATCGTGCAGATCAAGACCGATCCGCACGCCCCTGGCCAGTTCCGCGCCAACGGCACGATGCGCAACCAGCCCGGCTACTACGAAGCGTTCCGGGTGAAGTCCGGCGACAAGATGTACCTGGCGCCGAAGGAACGCGTGATCATCTGGTAAGTACACCGCCGGCTGCGCAGGCAGCCTGCCGGTAGTCCACATGCCCCGCGCCAGCGGGGCATGTCGTTTGGGCCTGCTTTGAGCCATGCTGCACGGCCGTGCCCGCACAAACTGCCGGAAATCTCCGTTCGGCCAATGCACGCAGCGCGACCTTGTTCGCTGCGGGCCGCTGCGGCCCGTGGCCGGCGCCCTTCAGGAAATGATCTTCAGGCGGTTCACGATACCTTCTTCTTCCCTTGGCGAGAAGAAGAACGGATACAGCGATCGCTCCCCCTGGCCGGCCAACTTGTCGGCGGTGCCGCCGAGCTGGACGATCTGCTGCTTCATCTGCGTCAGCTCGACGGCCAGCAGGTAGGCAGGGGCTTGCACACGCGGGTTTTCCCGCACGGCGCCCACGCGCTTGAACCCCAGCATGCTTTCGTAGAAACGGCGGTGACGCGGGTTGATTTCGATCAGCGCGTGGGTGCGGTCATGGATATAGTAGCTGTAGATGAACAGCGTGTGGAACAGTGCCGCCAGCGCATGTTTCGAGCGCACGGTATGATCGAACGCGAGCTTGGTGATCTCGCAGATCTTCGCGCCCGAATCACGCATCGCATCAAGATGGTCCTTGAAAATCTCGTCCGCCAGCAGGCCGCTCTCCGAGTCGATCCCTAGGGTCACGGTGCCGATCGTGGTGCCGTTTTTTTCCGACGCGGCCAGTGTAATACGGTTGGGATTGGCTTCGACCTTGTGGGCAGAACCATAGCCGCGCCAGGCATACATCTTGTTGATCAGCAGGCTGGCGGAATTACGTCCATCTTCAGTATCGGCGAGACGGATACCGAATGTCTTTGTATCGATGATGAGGTTTTGAAGCGCACCGGATGGCTCGGCCTCCGATACCGGCAAATCGTTCTTTAGCCCGGGGGCACCATCCTGCGGTTCTCCCGGCCCGGAGGCATTTGCCTTTTCATTCAAGGTTGCCATGACTTCCCTCCGTTGATAGTCGATGCTACGTTTTCCCGGCCATTCGGCGGCCTTGCATGAGGCTGTCCGGGCGTTTCAGGTCTTCCTGCAATACAACGATCGGGTCATCGATGCCGGAGCACTTGACCGTTGCCTGTTCCAGCAACCAAGGCCACGCGGTCCGGGCAGCCCCGGGCAGCCCCGGGCATCCATATCGTGCTCATCGTGCTCATCCATTACTTGTTGCACCGCCACTGGCCGCGCTGTCGACGCCGATGCGTACGCCGAACGCCTGCCTGCGGGGCGATACCATGCAGGCCAATC
>DASVVD010000603.1:0-8374 GCA_036386715.1 Pseudoduganella sp. | reverse complement strand
GGCGCCGGCTGGCCGCGGTGGCGCCATGACGGGCCGCCTTGTAGTGCGCCCTGTAGTGTTCCTTGTCGTGCGCCTGTTGACCGTGCTGGCGGTGCTGTGCGCCTGCGCCCTGCCCGCCCACGCCCACAAGCCCAGCGACAGCTACCTGGTGCTGACCGTGAACGGCCGCACCGTGGCGGGCCAATGGGATATCGCGCTGCGCGACCTCGACACCGCGATCGGCCTCGATGCGGATGGCAATGGCGAGCTCACGTGGGATGAAGTACGCCACCGCCACCAGGCCATCGCGGCGTATGCGCTGACCCGCCTGACGCTTGCCAGTGGCGGCGCCGCCTGCCCGTTGAAGGCGGGCACGCAGCAGGTCGACCACCACACGGATGGTGCCTATACGGTGCTGCGCTTCAGCGCCGACTGCGCGCACGACATCGACAGGCTCGACGTCGGCTACCGCCTGCTGTTCGACATCGACCCGCAACATCGCGGCCTGCTGCGCCTGCGCCTGCCGGACGGCAAAGACACGGCAACCGCGGTGCTGGCGCCCGACCACGCGCGGCAACAGTTCACGCTGGACGGCGGCGGACGGCTGGCGCAGTTCGCCGGCTACGTGCGCACCGGCGTGTGGCACATCTGGATCGGCTTCGACCATATCCTGTTCCTGCTGTCGCTGCTGCTGCCCGCCGTGCTGGTGTACCGCGAGCGCCGCTGGCAGCCGGCCGCCACGTTCCGCATCGCGGCCGTCGACGTGCTGAAGATCGTCACCGCGTTCACCATCGCCCATTCGATCACGCTCACGCTGGCCACGCTGCAGCTGGTGGCGCTGCCGTCGCGCTGGGTGGAATCGGCGATCGCCGCCTCGGTCGTTGTCGCCGCGCTGAACAACCTGCGCCCGGTGGTGGAAGGCCGGCGCTGGGTCGCCGCCTTCGTGTTCGGCCTGACCCACGGCTTCGGCTTCGCCAGCGTGCTGGCCGACCTGGGCCTGGCGCGCGACACACTGGCGCTGGCGCTGGTGGGCTTCAATGTCGGCGTGGAACTGGGCCAGCTGGCCATCGTGGCCGTGTTCCTGCCGCTGGCGTTCCGCCTGCGCCACGGCGCGTTCTACCGCAAGGCCGTGCTGCTGGCTGGTTCGGCGCTCATCGCCGCCCTGGCCACGCTGTGGTTCATCGAGCGTGCTTTCGACCTGGCGCCGGGCATCCTCGGCTGACCAGCCGACCCTGAACGCTCCTGGCGTGTCGATGCGGGTTGTTGCCCATTGTTGCCCATTGCCGCCATTGCAGCGCGCATTGCAACTACGTATAGGCCAGCAGCCGCCCGCAGGCGATCACGGCGACCCATAGCAGCAGCGACAGCGCGGCCTGCGCCTTGGCGCGCCGCGGCGCAGGCGTGGCCACGTCCCATGCCGCCACGCCACGATAGACACCCGCGTGGAACAGCGCCGCGTTGACGCCCGCAGTCGCGATCAGCGCCAGCTTCAGCGCAAACGTGGGGTTGCCGAGGAAATCCGCCGGCTGGCTGGCGAACATCAGCAGCCCGGCCGGCACGATCAGCAGCAGGCTGGCCGCCGCCCACGGCAGCAGGTGCGCGCCGAGTCCCCGCACCGGCAATCGCCGGGCGCAGCCGAGCACGCGCAAATCGAACATGGCCACCGCGCCCACGAGGATTGAAAAGCCGGCGATGTGCACGGTCTCGACGAGCGGATACAGCCACACGCCCTCGCGCATCGCCGCAGCCAGCGGCGTGGCGGCCAGCCATGCCGAGCAGGCCGCGAGCCACGCCGGCATCAACGCAGCTCGACCGTCTTGTCCTTGATCGTGATGCGTTCGGCGCGCAGCTCATCGGCCTTGCTGCGGTGCGGGTAACCGACTACGGTGGCCTGGCCGCCGGCTGTCAGCGATTCCTTCGCCAGGCCGCGGCTTTCCATCCGCGACGGCGGCGCCAGCACCACGTGCCAGGTTTTATCCGCCGTTTTCAATGCCACGAAGCCGTGCGGCTGCGTGTAGCCGCTTTCGGCAATCGTGCCGGTCAGGGTCAGTGGCTTGTCGGCGTTGTATTCGCTCCAGCCGTGGTGGGCGAAAGCGGTGGCGGCGGCGCTTAAAGTGAGGGCAACAACGAAAGCTCGTTTCATGCTTGCTCCTGCGGTGGGGATACCCCGGCACTTTAGCGGAACGGGTCGAAAGTGCAAGCGGCGCGCGCGCCGACCGGCGTGGGCCGGCCGTATTTCGCACCGGCGCTGCGCTTGCGGACGATTACCGACGCTTGCCGGCGATCAGCGGCGCTTTGCCGCGCGGATGGCCGCCAGTTCGCCGCCCAGCCATGCGGCGCTGTCGACGGCGGCACCGCTGCCGCATTTGACCTGGTAAGCCTTGCCGGACGAACTGCTGCCGGAAGCGCCCAGTGCAATGAACTGCTCGGCGCTCTGCACCTTGCCCTTGCCTTCGAGGTAGTCCAGCTTGCGCAGCAGGTGGGTGCGTGCCTCGGCGGCGCTGTGCCATGTGCCGTTGCGGTTGAACTGGCAACCGGAAGCCTGCAGCCTCGATAGCAGGGCGTCGATCTCGGCACGCACCGGCGCGGGCGCCGGCGCGGCGGCGGCCACGCCGCATGCCAGGGAAAACAGCATGGTCATCAGAGTGCGTTTCATTCTCGGGAAATCCGGTGATGTGAAAACCGAAGGCTACACCAGGATTGGCGCCGGCACGCATCTGGTACCGTATCTGCTGCAGATTCCGCCCCTCGGTCGGCCCGCAGCCGGCTTGCGGAGATTGTCAGATTTTCCACAAAGACGATCTCCTGGGATAATCTGTCAGCACGTTCACCCCGGCAGCAAGACCATCGATCACCAGACGAGCCAGCGCCCATGCACAGCAAACAACCGCAATCCGGCACCATGCCTTCCAACCACGCTGGCGCTGCACGCCCGCCGAATCGCCCCCTGAACCGCCAGGACTACAAGACCCTGGCGCTGGCGGCCCTGGGCGGCGCGCTGGAATTCTACGACTTCATCATCTTCGTGTTCTTCGCCACCACCATCGGCGCGCTGTTCTTTCCGCCCTCGATGCCGGACTGGCTGCGCCTGTTCCAGACCTTCGGCATCTTCGCCGCCGGCTACGTGGTGCGTCCGCTGGGCGGCATGGTCATGGCCCACTTCGGCGACCTGCTGGGCCGCAAGAAGATGTTCAACCTGTCGATCGTGCTGATGGCGGTGCCCACGCTGATGATCGGCCTGCTGCCCACCTATGCCAGCGTGGGCCTTGCCGCGCCCCTGCTGCTGCTGCTGTTCCGGGTGCTGCAGGGCGCCGCCGTGGGCGGCGAAGTGCCGGGCGCCTGGGTCTTCGTGTCCGAGCATGTGCCGGCGCGGCGCATCGGCTATGCATGCGGCACGCTGACCGCCGGCCTCACCTTCGGCATCCTGCTCGGCTCGCTGATGGCGACCGGCATCCATAGCTGGTTCACGCCGGAGCAGGTGCTGGCCTGGGGCTGGCGCATTCCGTTCCTGCTGGGCGGCATCTTCGGACTGGGCGCGATGGTCCTGCGGCGCTGGCTGCATGAAACGCCGGTGTTCACCGAACTGCAGCAGCGCAAGGCGCTGGCCGCCGAGCTGCCGATCAAGGCCGTGCTGCGCCAGCACCGGCGCAGTGTCGTGCTGTCGATGCTGCTGACCTGGATGCTGTCCGCCGCCATCGTGGTGGTGATCCTGATGACGCCGGCGCTGCTGCAAAAGATCTACGGCTACGATGCGCGCACTTCGCTGGAGGCCAATACGCTGGCCACGCTGTGCCTGGCGTTCGGCTGCATCGCAGCAGGCGCTCTGGCAGACCGGTTCGGCGCCCGCCGCGTGCTGCTCGGCGGCGCCCTCTTCCTGGGCGTTTGCACCTGGGTGTTCTACACCACGCTGGCGGTGCACCCCGGGCGGCTGCTGCCGCTGTATGCCGTGCTGGGATTGAGCGTGGGCGTGGTGGGCGTGGTGCCCGGCGTGATGGTGCGCGCGTTTCCGGCCGCGGTGCGGTTTTCCGGCATCTCGTTCTCGTACAACCTGGCGTACGCCATTTTCGGCGGGCTCACGCCGATCATGGTCACGCTGATGCTGAAGACCTATCCACTGGCCCCGGCGTATTACGTGATGGCGCTGTGCGCGCTCGGGGTCGTGATTGCGCTGGTCATGAAGGAGGCAACGGACCAGTCCTGACCGCCGGCATTTCAAGGTAATATTATTTAATGAATAATAAACCTGTGCCGACCGGTGGCTGAGCTCTCGTGGACCGGGTCACGGTCGCGCAGCCGGACTCTGGCCATCCATGGGGCGATCATCGCGGTACACGCCGTCCTGTTGCTGTTCTACCAGCGGCAGGGTGCACCGGCGCCCATCAAGGAAACACGGGTCAGGGAAACGCGTTTGGTCATGCTCGTGGCGCCCCGTTTGCGGGGTACCCCGCCGGCCAGCCAAAGCCCGGCCAGGCCTGAAAAGCCGCCGCCAGCCTTGCCGAAAAAGGCGCCTTTTGCGGTTGCAGCAGCCGTTCCGCATGCCGCCGTCGTCGAGGCCGCCCCCGTCGAGGCCGCCGCTACGAAGGATGCCATCGCCATCACCGGAACATCGACCGGTATCGATGAGAACTGGACAGCGGCACCGCCAGCGACATCCCCATCGACCGCGGATATCCGCACGTATTCGCTGCGGCTGGCGGGAAAAGCCGATGCCGAACTCCGGCAGGGAAAGCCCGTGCCACTGGATCCCCCCGACACGCCTTTCAGGCGAATGCAGGACAGGATGGCCCAGGCCGCCAACGGCGCAGGAAACAGCACCACGACCAGCACTTCGCCGTCCGGGGAAACGATCACGCTGGTCAAGCGCGGTGGCAAGACCCATTGCTACGTTCCGGTTTCAACCAGCGTAGCGCCTTCCGCTGTATTCGATAACAGGGGAAGCGGACGGTCCACTGAAGTCAGATGCCCGAAAGGGGTGCGATAGCCGGTATCGACGGCACGACTTGCCTGTCCTGACAGGATCGAAGGCGTGACGGTGTGGCATGACGCGGCGATCGCACACGGCATCGCGGACCGGCGATCGGCCTGGCATAGGACATCGCGGTGTGTCGAAAAGGAAACTCTCCTACAACTGTCGGGCAAAGACGCCTACTCGTACAGGTAGCCCGACAGCGTAAGCTCTACTTAACGATGACGCCGTGATCTCCACGGCGCCCAACGAGGAGAATGACATGCCAAACGCCATCAAATCCACGCAAGCCGCCAAGAAAAACACCGCGCCGGTCGCCACCGGTCCGATCAACGCGATCGAACTGCTGAAAGCTGACCACGACAAGGTCAAGGCCATGTTCGAGCAATACGAAGGCCTGAGCGACCGCGCCGTCGCCTCGAAGAAAAAGCTGGTGCGCGAAATCTGCCTGGAGCTGACCAGGCACACGCTGGCGGAAGAAGAAATCTTCTACTCCGCCGTGCGCAAGGCGGTGGGCGATGAAGACCTGGTCGACGAGGCCACGGTCGAACATGCCTGCGCCAAGGACCTGATCGCCCAGCTGCTGTCGATGGAACCGGGCGAAGACCTGTACGACGCCAAGGTGAAAGTGCTGTCCGAGCAGATCGAACACCACGTGGAAGAGGAAGAGAAGGAAATGTTCCCGAAAGCGAAAAAGGCCAAGCTCGACATGGTCGAACTGGGCCAGGCGATCCAGGCACGCAAACAGGAAATCAGTCTGCCGCTGCCGAACTGATCGCCCCGATGCTTTAAACAGCGACAAAGCCGTGGCACTGCGCACAGGAAATGCGGTGCGCAAATGATCATGCGATGTTGATACAATGCGGGGTGGCACTTCGTGCCCTCCGTTCGCTCAACCCCCGCAACGGCTTTTCGCGCCCGACGGCGCGTGGCTCGACCGACCCAGGCCCGATCAACGCCGGTGTTGGCCCAGCCCTTCGACGAGGGCGACATGATTCTGGCGACAGATCAAAATACGGACGGCCATGGCTTCTCGCCGCTGGCCCTGCAGTTCCTGTCCATGCGCGGCGCGGTAATGGACTATTGGGAGCAGGCGGTGCGCGAGCGCATCCGCGGCGCGGAAGACTTGCTCAGCCCGGTGCTCACCAACACATTGCCGGCGTTCTACGACAATATCGCCGAGGCCCTCAGCCCGACGCATCCGCGCCGCCATGGAGCCAGCAACACCAATTCCGCCGCCGCTCATGGCGGCGAGCGTGCTCGCATGACGCCTTTCGGCGCCGACCAGGTCATCCACGAATACCAGATTTTCCGGGAAGCGATCGGCATGGTCACGCGGGAACACGTGGCGCTTGGCGGGCCGGAATGGGCCATCATCGACCGTTCGATCAATGTCGCCACCCGCGATGCGGTGCGGTCCTTTACGGCCAGCCACGAAGAGCTGCGCCGCAAGCTGGCGGCGGCGCTGTCGCACGACATGCGCACGCCCCTGTCCGTGATCGCCAACGGCGCCGAGCTGATCGGCATCGTGCCGGACCTGGAGGCGGCCCGCCGCACCGCGCTGAAAATCGGCTCGAACGCCACCCGGCTGGGCACCATGATGAGCGAGCTGCTCGATGCCCTGACCAGCCAGGGCGGCACCACCATCCCGCTGCAGCTGTCGCGGTTCGATATCGTGGCGCTTGCCGGCGAAGTGCGCGACCAGTATTGCCAGGGCAGCGAATGCCTGATCCATGTCGAGTCGGCGCAACCGGCCATCGATGGCCACTGGTGCCGCAGCTCGCTGCGCCGGGCACTGGAAAACCTGATCAACAACGCCGTCAAGTACGGCGATGGTGCCGCCGTCCACATCGGCATCGCGCAGGTGCGGGGCAGGCTCATCCTCAGCGTCCACAACCAGGGCACCCCTATTCCCAAGGAACGGCACAAACGGATTTTCGACTACCTGCACCGCGAAGGCGACATCACGGCGGCGGATGGCTGGGGCATCGGGTTGCAACTCGTCAAGACCGTCGCCGAGAGCCATGGCGGCAGTGCCGTGGTCGATAGCGCCGCCGAGACCGGCACGACGTTCATCATTGACGTGCCACTCGACTGCCGTCCGTTCGTGCTGCACACGCATGCCGGGCTGGACAAGGACAACGATGCGGCATGATGTGGCTTGTGAATTGCAACGGTTCTGCATGAGTGTGCATTGCACATGTTACAATTGACCTACGGAAACCCAGTTCACGCCGCTTTCCCGTTCTTTCTCCCAATTCTTTCGGCCAAGCCCATGCCGTCCACAGGTCGCCCTGCGATCCCACCTTCCCTGGATGATGGCCATGGCTCATTTTTCTCCCCGCGTCCTTGTCGTCGATGACAACCACGATTCGTCCGACATGCTGGTCGAGATCCTGCGGGTGTATGGCATGACCGCCCAGCCGGCATATGACGGCGCCACGGCCCTCGCCCTGTCGCAAACCTTCGAGCCCGACATCATGTTCCTCGATCTCGGCATGCCGGGCATGGACGGTTATGCCGTTGCCGAGGCCCTGCGTGCCCGCTCCGCCGAACGGCCCTACCTGGTGGCACTGACCGCATGGAACGACGCGGCGAGCCAGGCCCGGGTGCGGCAAGCGGGGTTCGACCTGCACCTGCCGAAACCATCGAGCCTCGATTGCATCCTCAAGGTGATTGCCGATAACGTGCCGGCACGGCCGGAACACTGACAACCGTTGCCATGCGGGACACAGCGCTGGCGTCTGCCGGCGTTCGTCCCGCACTGCTAGAATGCCGTCATGTTCAGAACCCGGCACTGGCGCACCTGCTTCACCTGGCTGGCTTTCGCAGCCATCCTGGCGGCGGCATTGATGCCGGCCGTATCGCGCGCACTGGCGAGCGACCGGGTCGCGAACATCATGATGGCGGAAATCTGCGCACCGAGCGGCATGAGCTATGCCGACATGCAAAGGCCACCCGGCGACAAGAACGTCAACCACATGGACGACTGCGCCTATTGCCGGTTCCACGCGATACGCCGGCGCTGCCTGCCGTGATTGTCATGGCCGAGCCCGGCGAGATCGCCTCAATGCGGCCGCTGCTCTTCTATCATTCTCCCACCCCGCTGTTCACCTGGACCGCCGCCAGCCCGCGCGGTCCCCCTCTGCCGGTCTGATCGTCGTTCACATGCGGCGGCTCATTGCAGCCGCTGATTGCAACCCGCTCATTGCCGCCCGCTGGCGGCAGCAGACCATTCAAAGCAGAACAACCATGAACATCGCAACCTTTACGCCTGCGCCTGCGCCTGCCCGCACGCGCCTTTCCGCCCACTGCCTGCTGGCCCTTGCCGGCCTTGCCGGCGTTTCATATAACGTGCAGGCCGCGGAAGACACCACGCTGCCCACGGTCGTCGTGACCGGCCGCGCGGACAACGGCGGCCTGAACACC
>DASVVD010000602.1:0-7048 GCA_036386715.1 Pseudoduganella sp. | reverse complement strand
GCCAGTCGGCCTGGCGTGCTGCTTGGGAACCGTTGCTCTGCATCGTTCGTCTCCTGGATTGGTGTCCGGCTCTGCGGCCGTTCGATCTGGTGGAAAATCAGAATACGAATTATGATATCGCTTTCCCTGGCCTTTTCCCATCAAAAAGTTTATCGATGCCACCGGATTGTTTGGATAGCACGTATCCAAAACTTGCATACGACAGCGGCACGGCCGGCGGCAATATCCTGGCTATATTCGGAACACTTTTTTCGGCCCTGCGCCAACCCGCCGGGCCACTGGAGACGCAATGCGCTTTAACAAGCTCGACCTGAACCTGCTGGTGATCCTGAACGCGCTGCTGACCGAGCGCAACATCACGCATGCCGCGGAAAAGGTGTTTCTCAGCCAGTCGGCCACCAGCAGCGCGCTGGCGCGGCTGCGCGCCTACTTCAACGACGAACTGCTGGTCAGCTCCGGCCGGCAGATGCTGCTCACGCCGCGCGCCCGCGACCTGGTCGAGCCGGTGCGCGAGGTACTGATGCGGATCGACACCACGATCGCGGCGCAGCCCCGCTTCGATCCGGCCAGCGAATCGCGCGACGTGCTGCTGCTGGTCTCCGACTACACCACCGCCGTGCTGGTGCCGCCGCTGCTGGCCACGCTGCACGCGCAGGCGCCGGGCCTGCGTATCCACCTGCGCGACCAGCATGACAAGCCTGCCGAACTGCTGGAACGGGGCGATGCGGATTTCCTGGTGATTCCCTCCCAGTACCTGTCGAAGGAGCACCCGTCCGCCGCGCTGTTCGAGGACGACTACCTGTGCGTGACCTGGGAAGGCAACAGCCGCGTGCGCGACCGGCTGACGTTCGATGATTACCTGGCCTGCGGCCACGTGGCCGCCGCCTTCACTACCGGCAATCCGCTCGCCACCTTCGACGGCTGGTTCATGGAAAGCTTCGACGTCAGGCGCCGCGTCGAGGTAACCGCGCCGACGCTGAGCGCCCTGCCCTCGCTGGTGATCGGCACCGACCGCATCGCCACGGTGCACCGGCGCATCGCGCTGCTGGCGCAGCAGACCCTGCCCATCCGCGTGTGGGCGCCGCCACCGCGCATACCGCGCCTGGTGCAGATGCTGCAGTGGCACAAGCACCGCAGCAACGATCCGGCGATCCGCTGGATACGCGAGCAGATCGTGAACGTGGCCGCAACCGTCTGAAACCACCCGGTGCCGGCAACGGCGCCGGACCAACCTGGAACATGCAATGAACGAATCCGTTACCGGAGCGGAGGGCAGCGCTTTTGCCGCCGCCGCCGCCTTCAGCCCGCGCCGCCGCACGCTGGCTCTCGTGGCCGTGGCCCTGGCCTTCGTGATGGACCTGCTCGATACCACGATCATCAACGTGGCGATCCCGTCGATCGAGTCCGGCATGGGCGCCGGCAAGGCCGCGCTGGAATGGATCATCGCCGGCTATGCGATGGCGTTCGCGGTGCTGCTGATCGTCGGCGGCCGGCTCGGTGACAGCTACGGCTACCGCCGCATGTTCCTGCTCGGGATCGCGCTGTTTACGCTGACGTCGATGGCCTGCGGGCTGGCGCCGGACCCGCTTGCGCTGCAGGTGGCGCGCCTGCTGCAGGGGGCCAGCGCGGCGCTGATGGTGCCGCAGGTGATGGCGCTGGTACAGGTGATGTACCCGCCCGAACAGCGCTACAAGGTGTACACGGTGTTCGGCTTCCTAGGCGGCTTCTCGGCCGCGCTCGGCCCGATCGTGGGCGGCCTGCTGATCGACGCCGACTGGTTCGGCCTGGGCTGGCGCCTGACCTTCCTGATCAACCTGCCGATCGGCCTGTTCAGCCTTGCCGCCGGCTGGCTGCTGCTGCCGCCGGGCCGCGGCGTCGCTGCCGCGCCGGTCGACATCGGCGGCGCCATGTTGTCGGTGCTGGTGCTGTTCGCGCTGCTGGCACCGCTGATCGAAGGCCCCACGCGCGGCTGGCCGGCCGGCCTGGTGATCCTGCTGGCCGCCACGCTGCCGCTGGCCTGGGGCACGGTGCGCTATCTGCGCTGGCGCCAGGCCACGCGCGGCACCGCCCTCGTCGACCCGGCGCTGCTGGCGCGCCGCAAGGTCGCGCTGGGCCTGCTGTGCACGCTGTGCATCAATCCGGTCCTGCCCGGGCACCTGCTGGCCATGACGTTCGTGCTGCAGACGGGTCTCGGCATGTCCGCCGCGGAAATGGCCTATGCCTGCGTGCCCATCGCCGTCGGCGCGATGGGCGGCATCGTCCTGCTGGGGCCATGGCTGTTCCGGCGGCTCGGCGTGCGGGTAATGCTGGTCGGGATCGGCGTCTCCTGCGCCGGCCTGGGCCTGGCCGCGCTGTCGGTGCATGGCGGGCAGCTGGTAACGCCACTGCTGCTGGCCGCGCAGTTCGCGATGGGGCTCGGCATGGGCCTGTGCGGGCCGCAGCTGTCCAACGCGACGCTGCAGGATGTGCCGATCGCCGACGCCGGCGTGGCCGCCGGCCTGTTCACCGCCGTGCAGCAGGTTGCCGGCGCGGTCGGCGTGGCGCTGACCGGGCTGCTGTTCTTCCATGCCGCCGGCAGCGGCGACGATGCCGGCGCGCGGTATGCCGATGCCTACCTGACTGCGCTGCCGCTGCTGCTGGCCCTGCTGGCCGCGGCGCTGTGGTTTACTACCCGGCTGGCGAAGGTGATGCCGGCCGCGGGGCAGCGGCTGGTGAACCAGCATTGATGCGGCACATTAATGGGGACACTAATGCGGGGACACTAATGCGGGGACATTGGTGCGGGGCATTAATGGAGGACACCGAGGCGGGAACTTCGCTGCAGGATGTTCGATGCAGCGCCATCGATGCCGGGCGTCAGCGCTTTGGCGCGAACAGCAGGAACGCCAGCATCATGTCGGACAGGTCGTTCAGCAGCTGGCTCCAGGTGCCGGCTTCGTCGAGCCGGCCGGCGCTGTCCAGGCCGAGGAAGCGGGCCTGGGTCGCGTAGATCAGCAGCATGCCGGTTTCCACCGCCCGCTCGGGATTGGCGTGGCGGATCTCGTCCCGGCACGACAGCAGCAGCTGGTTGATCCTGGCATTGTTCTCCAGCGCGGATTTCTTGCCTGCCGCGCCGATCACCGTATCGACGGCGCCGCGCAGCATGAACGCGCGCAGCACGCTGGCGTTATCGCGCAGCAGGTTGCCGAACCCGGTCACGACGGCCGGCACCATCTGCTCCAGACCGTGCGCTTCGGCGGCAATGCGCGCGGCTTCCTCCGCGAACTGTTCGCCCAGGCGCTCGAGGTAGCGCACCTGCACCACGCGCAGCAGTTCATCCTTGCCGTCCACGCGGCCATACAGCGAACCGGTGGATACGCCGGAACGCTGGCAGATTTCCGCCAGCGTGATCTGGTCGTAGGCGCGTTCGCGCAGCAGCTCGATGGTGGCTTCGATGATGCGTTCGAACGACTGGCGGCTGCGGCCCTGCTTGGGCACGCGTGCATGGGTACTGATGGAGGGCATGGAGCTCACGAATGAAAGGGTGTCCGATTATAGCCAATGCGCTCCCGTGGGGGAACGCCGACGCGGATCAACGGCAAGGACCAGCGGGAAGGATCAAAGGCAAGGCGGACCGCCGATGCCATCGACACCGGCGCCAGGCTCACAGGTCGCCATGCGCACCGCCGCCGGCCACGCCCGGCCACTCCATTTCGAGCTCCATGCCGATCGACCGTGCCAGCCCGTCCAGGTCCGGGAACAGCGTGGCGTTCGTGATGTTCATGCGGTACAGCGCCTTCATCGCCTCCTCGCGCATGCTTTTCGGCAGCACGATCTTCTTCAGCAGCTTGCTGTTGCCACCGCTGTTGCCACCGCCGTTGCCATCATAGTGCTGCAGGATTTCATCGAGCGACTGATCGACCATGCCCGGCACCACCAGCGTGCCCGATTGCGCCACCAGCCGCCGGTCCATCTCGGTGGGTTCGCCGGTCCAGATGATGGCATTGGTATTGGGCAGGAACAGCCGGGCGAAGTTGCCGGACAGGCGGGGATCGATGCCGTTGCGGTCCATGCCCGGCTGGCCGCGCGGCGCGGCCGACCACAGCCGCGGCGTATTCAGCGCGTAGATCGCCGCATCGCGGGTGGCGCGCTCCAGCGCGAAGAACACGGCCACGAAGGGAGACTTGGTGAAGTCCAGCAGCCGCGTCGGTGCGCCATGGTGCTGCATCAGCGCCAGGCAGCGCAGGGCGTTATCGAGCACGGCCGGGTTGTCGAGGTAGTTGTGGGCCTTGCGGCGGAAGATGCGGATCGCCCGCTCCTCGCGCAGGCGCCAGCTGGACCGGTCCGGCACGTAAGCCTGGAGGTAGCGCGCCAGCGACGTCTGCAACGGCCATCCCGCATCCTGCTGGCCGCGAAACGCCCAGCCATCGAGCTCTGCGCTCAAGGCAACGAATTCATTCCAGGTGGCGACGGTGATTTCTTCCATGGCGGCGGCTTCCGGCTGGGCGACGGTGCGAGTGTAGCCGAAGGCCGTCATGGGCAGCGGACCATACGGCCAGGAACGGATTGGCGCTGTTCGCGTAAAGTTTGGGAACTTCCACGGAACAACGCTGTCTGATCTCCTGTTGAGATACTTCATGTCTATCAAGGAGGCCAGCATGGGCACAGCGGATTTCCAGATGTTGTTCAAGGCGCTGGCAGAAGGCCAGCTTTCAGCCGATGAACTGGCCTGTTTGCAGAACTTTTTGGCTGCAGCTGCCCAACCGGGGCACTGCTTCGCCCTGATCGAGGAAGCAGCCGGAAAACGGACCTGTCCGCACTGCGCCAGCAGCCATTGCCACCGTTGTGGCCAGGCCAACGGTTTGCAGCGCTATCGCTGCCTCGGCTGTGGGCGCAGTTTCAACGCGTTGACTGGAACGCCGCTGGCCCGCCTGCGGCTGCGCGAAAGATGGCTGCCATATCTGCAATGCCTGATCGGGTCCGACACGGTACGGGCGGCAGCCCGGCGCGTGTCCGTGGCGAAATCGACCAGCGTCCGGTGGCGCCACCGATTTCTTGCCGCGCTGCGTCGGGCGCCGCTGCCCAAGCTGGCAGGTATCGTGGAAGCCGACGAGACATATCATCTTGGATCGCAAAAGGGCTCGAGAAAGCTGGACCGCCCGGCCCGCAAGCGCGGCGGCAAGGCGTCATGGCGTGGCATCAACCGGGAGTTCGACTGCATCCTGGTGGCGCGCGACCGCACCCGCAACACCTGTGCATTCGTGACCGGCCATGGGCCAGTCACGGCGGCGCAATTGATCACGCACCTGCTGCCAGTGCTGGCGCACGACGCGCTGCTGGTCACCGATGCTGCCAGGGCTTACCAGGCATTTGCAAAGCGCACAGGTATCAGCCATGAGAGCCTGAACGTGCGGGCAGGCATGCGAGCCTGCGGTGCCCTGCATATTCAGGGAGTCAATGGATGGCACAGCCGCTTCAAGACATGGCTGCGGCATTTCAATGGCGTAGCCAGTCGCTACCTGCACCACTACGCCGGCTGGCAGCAGGTACTTGATGCTGCTGTATTGAAGACGCCGGGGCAATGGCTGAGCGTGGCGGTTGCAGGGTGATAGCAACGCCGGTCGCGACATCGAGCGCAGTAAAAAGTTGCATACCAATAGGAATGCCTAGCTTACGCGAACAGCGCCAACGGATTCGCCGCCAGCCGTATCGCGCAGGCAACGTTCGGACCGCGGTCCGGCGCAATTGCGATAAATATCGGTGACAGGCAGGCAAGTAACAAGTTGACGAAGTTATAATTCCCGCCAGCGGCCACGCGGTGTCCGCGCCGACGCTCGACACTGGAAAAGGCCGATGCTGTTCAATTCCCATGCATTCCTGTTCGGCTTCCTGCCGGTCGTGCTGCTGGCATACTTTGCCGCGGCGCGGCGCGGCCGCGAATACGGCAACCTGGTGCTGGCCGCGGCCTCGCTGTTCTTCTATGCGTGGTGGGACGTGCGCTACCTGCCGCTGCTGCTTGCCTCGATCATCGGCAACTATGCGTGCTCGCTGCGGATCCGCGCCGCGCAGGGCGCCACGCGCCAGCGCTGGCTGGCGGCGGCGCTGGCCGGCAACCTTGCCCTGCTCGGCTGGTACAAGTACGCCGGGTTCTTCGCCGCCAGCCTGGCGCAGGCAACCGGCTTGCCGCTGCCGGCACTGCACATCGTCCTGCCGATCGGCATTTCGTTCTTCACGTTCACGCAGATCGCCTTCCTGGTCGACACCGCGCGCGGCCATGTCAGCGAGAGCCGCTTCCTGCACTACCTGCTGTTCGTCACCTATTTCCCGCACCTGATCGCCGGCCCGGTGCTGCACCACGGCGAAATGATGCCGCAGTTCGCCGACCAGGAGAACCGCTGGCCGCGCGCGGAGAACTTCGCCGTCGGCGCCTCGATCTTCTTCATCGGCCTGGCCAAGAAAGTGCTGGTCGCCGACAACCTGGCGCCGTATGCGAACGTGCTGTTCGCCGAACCGCACGAGGTGTCGCTGCTGGTGGCCTGGGGCGGCGTGCTGGCGTATGCGTTCCAGCTGTACTTTGATTTCTCCGGGTATTCGGACATGGCGATCGGCCTGTCGCGGCTGTTCGGCGTGCGGCTGCCGCTCAATTTCGCTTCGCCATACAAGGCCACCTCGATCATGGAATTCTGGCGGCGCTGGCACATGACGCTGTCGCGCTTCCTGCGCGATTACCTGTATATCCCGCTGGGCGGCAACCGCAAGGGCGCGGCCAGGCGCTCGGCCAACCTGATGGCCACGATGGTGCTCGGCGGCCTGTGGCACGGCGCCGGCTGGAACTACGTGATCTGGGGGGCCCTGCACGGCGGCTACCTCGTGATCGGCCAGGCCTGGCGCGGCCTCGCGCAACGCAGGGGCTGGCGCGGCGGGCTCGCCGGGCAGCTGGCTGGCTGGGCGCTGACCTTCGGCGCAGTGTGCGTGGCCTGGGTGTTTTTCCGCGCGCCGGACCTGTCCACGGCGCTGGCCATCCTGGCCGGCATGGCGGGCATGGGGGACAACCCCGGCGTGCAATTGC
>DASVVD010000601.1:0-6314 GCA_036386715.1 Pseudoduganella sp. | reverse complement strand
CGGCTCCAGCCACTCGTTGCCCAGTTCCTCCTTCATCACCGTCATGTACTGCAGCGCCGACTTGGCGGTCGACACGCCGCCGGCCGGCTTGTAGCCCACCTGGAAACCGGTGCGCTCGTAGTACTCGCGGATCGCCCGCACCATCACCAGCGATACCGGGATGGTGGCGTTCACGCCTTCCTTGCCGGTGGACGTCTTGATGAAGTCCGCGCCGGCCATCATGCACACCCACGATGCCCTGGCTACGTTTTCCAGCGTGACCAGGTCGCCCGTTGCCAGGATCGCCTTCACATGCGCTTCACCGCACGCCTGCCGGTAGGCCACCATCTCGTCGTACAGCGCCTGCCAGTTCCCGGTCAGCACGTGCTGGCGGGTGATCACGATGTCGATTTCCTGCGCGCCGTCGGCCACCGACAGCTCGATCTCGCGCACTTTGGTTTCCATGCTCGTCAGGCCGGCCGGGAAACCGGTGGACACGGCGGCGATCGGCAGCCGGCCCTGCAGCACCTTGTCGGCGTGGCGGATCATCTCGTGGTACACACAGACCGCGCCCGTCCTGAGGTTGCGTTCCTGCAGGCCCAGTGCTTCGACGAGGTCGGTGCGCAGCGGCCGCATCGCCTTCATGCACAGGCGCTCCACGCGGCCCGGCGTGTCGTCGCCGGACAGCGTGGTCAGGTCGATCAGTTCGATCGCCTTGACCAGCCACGCGGCCTGGTATTCCTTCTTCACGGTGCGGCGATTCGCCAGCGACGCGGCGCGGCGCTCGGCCGCCGCCTTGTTGACGTGGATGTGGTTCAGCCAGCCCAGGTCGAGGCCGGTGGCCTGGTTGCGCTTGAAATCAGGGTTGCTCAAGGGGTTGCTCATAACAGGTTGGTGCCGTTCGAAAGAGGTTTCACGCCGAGGTGATGCGCGATGGTCTGGCCGATGTCGGAGAAGGTTTCGGAAATGCCCAGCGGGCGGCCGGCCACGCCGGGGCCGAAGAAGATCACCGGGATATGCTCGCGCGTGTGGTCGGAACCCGGCGAGGTGGGGTCGCAGCCATGGTCGGCGGTGATCACCACCAGGTCGCCATCCTTCAGTTTCGCCATGAATTCGGGCAGCCGCGCATCGAGTTCGTGCAGCGCCTGCGAGTAGCCCTGCACGTCGCGGCGGTGGCCGAAATGCATGTCGAAGTCGACGAAGTTCACGAACGTGAGCGACTTGTCGCCGGCCTGTTCTTCCACTTCGAGCAGGCGGTCGAACAGCGCCATGTTGTCCGGGCCTTTGACCACGCGGGTCACGCCCTGGCCGGCATAGATATCGCTGATCTTGCCGAGCGCAATCACTTCGCCGCCGCCATCCTTCACATGGTCCAGCAGCGTGGGACCGGAAGGCGGCACGGCGTAGTCGTGGCGGTTGGCGGTGCGCTTGTAGTTGCCGTCGCTGCCAATGAACGGGCGTGCGATCACGCGACCGATGTTGTAGGGCTTCACCAGCTCGTAGGCCTTCTCGCACATGTCGTACAGGCGCTCCAGGCCGAAACTCTCTTCATGCGCGGCGATCTGCAGCACCGAGTCGGCGGACGTGTACAGGATCGGCTTGCCGGTGGCCACGTGCTCGTCGCCCAGGTCGGTGAGGATCGTGGTGCCCGAGGCATGGCAGTTGCCGAGGAAGCCCGGCACGCCCGTCAGCGCCTGCAGCCTGTCGGTCAGCTCCTGCGGGAACGACGGCACCGTCTTCGGGAAGTAGCCCCAGTCGAACAGCACCGGCACGCCGGCGATTTCCCAGTGGCCGCTCTGCGTATCCTTGCCCGTCGACTGTTCGCGCGCGGCGCCGTAGGCGGCCGTGAACCCATCGCGCATGGCAAAGCCGGGCGCCCAGGTGCCGCACGCGGCATGCGCGGCGGCGGCAAGGCCCAGCTTCTCCAGCGCCGGCAGCGCCATCGGCTGGCCCTGGTCGGCGGCCCATTGGGCGATGTGGCCGAAGGTATTGGTGGCGGCGTCGCCATACTTGTCGGCATCCGGCGTGGCGCCGAGGCCGAACGAATCGAGCAGGAGGATGAATGCGCGTGACATGATTTATCTCGTGTAAAAGTTCAAGGGCGGCCGAAGCCGCCCTGTCGTGTTGCTTAATTCTTTGCGATGTCCGTTGCCAGATTCGCGAAGAACGCCTGGATCAGCTTCACCAGGCTTTCGGCACCCACGGCCGCGTATTTCAGCGTCTGTTCATGGGACAGCGGGAACGGCGACAGGCCCTCGGCCAGGTTCGTGACCACCGACACGCCGACGACCTTCAGGCCGCAGTGGCGGGCCGGGACCACTTCCGGCACCACCGACATGCCGACGACATCGGCGCCCAGGCGGGTGAACGCGCGGATCTCGGCCGGCGTCTCGAAGCTCGGGCCCGAGCAGGAGATGTACACGCCTTCGTGCAGCGTGATGTTGTGCGCCGCCGCGGTGTCCTGCAACTGCTTGCGCAGGTCGGCATCGTAGGCGTTGGCCATGCTGAAGAAGCGCGGACCGAAGCGTTCGTCGTTCGGGCCGATCATCGGCGAGCCCGGCAGGAGATTGATGTGGTCGTTCAGCGCCACCAGCGAACCGGCATCGACTTCCGCGCGCAGCGAACCGGCCGCGTTGGTGACGAACACGAATTCGCAGCCCAGCAGTTTGAGGGTGCGCACCGCACTCGTCATCACGCCCAGGCCATAGCCTTCGTAGAAGTGACCGCGGCCTTTCAGGCACACCACCGGCACACCAGCCAGGTTGCCCAGCACCATCTGGCCGGCATGGCCGTGCACGGTGCTGATCGGGAAACCCGGCAGTTCATCGAAGCCGATCGTGACCACATCGGTCATCTGGTCGGCCAGCACGCCCAGGCCGGAACCGAGGATCAGTGCGGCGCGCGGTGCGAAACCGGCCGGCACGCGGGAGCGGACGATCGACGCGGCCTGGAAAGGGGAATTATTCGACATAGGTTCTCACTGGTGTTCTTTGGGTGGGCTCGCCGAATGGTGACGACTTGGTGACAATTCATGGCGGACTGGGGGCAGGCGCCACTATGCACCACGAGCGATATGTATGACAAATACCGATTTTCTTTGCCATTTATACGCGGAACATATAATTTGGCCACTATTATAGCGGTTTGACAGTGAACAAACATCTGTTTACGATGGTCGACATATGTTTGCACAGGCTTTCGGGACAATGAGCAAGAAAGAACAACTTTACAGCCTGATCCGTGCCAATCCCTTTATCTCCCAGCAGGAGATGGCGGAAGCGCTCGGCCTGTCGCGTTCCGCCGTGGCCGGCCACGTGGCCGGCCTGATCCGCGAGCGCCGTCTGGTGGGCCGCGCCTATGTGCTGCCGAGGGAGCGCGCGGTGCTGTGCATCGGCGCTGCCAACCTGGACCGCAAGCTGCGCACCACCGAAGCGCTGCAGATGGGCACTTCGAATCCCGCCACCGCCGCCGAAACCTTCGGCGGCGTGGCACGCAACATCGCCGAGAACCTGGCACGCCTCGGCACGCCCTGCGCGCTGCTGACGGCCCTGGGCGATGATAGCGCCGGCCAGGCACTGCGGGCGCACGCCCGGGATTGCGGTATCGACATGACCGGCACGCCGGTGCTGCCGGGCGCCGCCACCGGCACCTATACGGCCGTGCTGGACGCCGGCGGCGAGATGGCCGTGGCCCTGGCCGACATGGGGCTGTACGAACAGCTGACGCCCGCCTTCATCGCCAGCCGCCAGGCGCAGCGCAATGCGGCGGCGCTGGTGATCGCCGACCTGAACCTGCCGCACGATACCGTGGCGCTGCTGCTCGATGAAGCGCGGCGCGACGGTATTCCACTGGCGATCGTGGCCGTATCGCAGCCGAAAATGGCGCGGCTGCCGCGCGACCTGGCCGGCCTGCGGCTGCTGATCCTGAACCGCGGCGAACTCGAAGCCCGCGCCGGCCGCCTCCTGCCCACCGAGGCAGCAGTGCGCGATGCATGCCGCGCCGTACAGGCCGAAGGCGCGCGGGACGTCATCGTGACCTGCGGCGCTGCCGGCGTGTATCACACCTACGACGACACGGCCGACGCCAAGGCGGCAGACGACCTGCAATGGCTGCCGGCCCATGAGGTGGACGTGGTCGACGTGACCGGCGCCGGCGACGCCTTCTCGGCGGCCGTCTGCTGGACGCTGGCGCAGGGCGAAGCCGATCTCACCGAAGCCTGCGCCCGCGGCCTGCGCGCTGCCGCGCTGACCGTGCAGAGTGCCCATACCGTATCGCCCGCGCTGACGGCCAGCCTGTTCAGCGCGGCCCATATCGACCCATGACGCTCACCGAATAACGCTCACCGAATAACGATCACGAATGACGATCAAACCGACTGGAACCACCATGCAACAGTACCTCTCCTTCTCGCCCGAAGTGGCGCACGCGCGCGCCGCCGGCAAGCCGATCGTGGCGCTCGAATCGACGATCATCTCGCATGGCATGCCCTATCCGCAGAACGTGCAGACCGCGCAGGAAGTGGAACAGATCATCCGCGACGGCGGCGCCGTGCCGGCGACGATCGCCGTCATCGGCGGCAAGATCTGCATCGGCCTGACGCCGGAGCAGCTGGAATTGCTGGGCAAGTCGCCGGAAGCGCTGAAAGTCAGCCGCCGCGACCTGGCATATGTGCTGTCGCAGAACAAGCTCGGTGCCACCACCGTGGCGGCGACGATGATCTGCGCGCAGCTGGCCGGCATTGCTGTCTTCGTCACCGGCGGCATCGGCGGCGTGCACCGCGGCGCCGAGACCAGCTTCGATATCTCGGCCGACCTGCAGGAACTGGCGCAGACCAATGTGGCGGTAGTGTGCGCCGGCGTGAAGTCGATCCTCGATATCGGCCTCACGCTGGAATACCTGGAAACCCAGGGCGTGCCGGTGGTCAGCGTGGGCCAGGAAGGCTTCCCGGCCTTCTTCACGCGCGCCAGCGGCTTCAATGCCGACTTCCGCCTCGATACGCCTGCCGAGCAGGCTTCGTTCATCCGCACCAAGTGGGCGCTGGGCCTGCGTGGCGGCGTGGTGGTCGCCGCGCCGGTACCGGAAAGCGATGCGATGCCGCAGGAGGAAATCGACGGCATCACGCTGCAGGCATTGCAGGAAGCGGAAGAAAACGGCGTGACCGGCAAGAAGGTCACGCCATTCCTGCTGGCCCGCATCAAGACGCTGACGGCGGGCCGCAGCCTGGCCACCAATATCGCCCTGGTAAAGAACAATGCGCGGGTGGGCGCGGCGCTGGCCGGCGCGCTCGACGCGGTTGTCCAGCCGCCGCTCGCCTGATCGACTGAACGGCCGCCATGTCGATCGACCTGAAGCAACTGAAGTATTTCCTGGCCGTGGCCGAGGAAAAGAGCTTTTCCCGGGCCGCCGAGCGGCTGCACATCTCGCAGCCGCCACTGTCGCAGCAGATCATGAAGCTGGAGGCGGAGCTGGGCGTGAAGCTGTTCGCCCGCACCACGCGCAGCTTCGAGCTGACGGTGGCCGGCCGCGCGCTGATGAACGAAGCGGCCGAGCTGCTGGCGAAGATGCGCATGACGATCGACACCGTGCGCCAGATCGACCGCGGCGAAGTCGGCCGGCTGCGCGTGGGCATCGTGGGCTCGGCGATGTGGGGGCCGATCCCCAGCCTGCTCGAGGAATTCCAGGGCAAGTATCCGCGCGTGACGTGGACCATCCACGAGCTTGGCCCGACCGTGCAGTACGAAGCGCTGCGCGCCAAGCAGATCGACGTGGGTTTCTGGCGCGAGCCCAGGCTGGACGAAAGCGACCTTCGCAACGACAGCCTGCGGCAGGAGCTGTGTTTCCGCGAAAACGTCTGCGTGGCCGTCAACGAGCACCACCCGCTGGCGAAAATGGAAGCGATCGAACTGACCGACATCGCCGAGGAGCCGATGCTCACGCTGGCGCTGGACAAATCCGCGTTCCCGCGCTACCTGCTGCAGTGCTGCGTGGATGCCGGGTTCGAGCCGGCCATCTTCCAGGAAGCCAACGAGCCGCAGACCCTGCTGGCAATGGTGGGGGCCGGGCTCGGCGTCACGCTGATGCCGGAGACCACCAGCCGGATCGGCTGGCCCGGCGTGGTATTCCTGCCGATCCGCACCAATCCGCCTTCGGCCAACCTGTACATCACCTACACCACCACCGACGACGCGCCGGTGGTGCGGGCGTTCCTCAATATCCTGCGACCGCCGGAGCGATAAGCAAAGGGGTCTGTCCCCGCCAGTCGACGGCGCCGGCCACGGTCGCCGGCGCCAACCCAGGGGACTGACCCCGGTTTTTTGCCGGCGTTGCCGGGATGC
>DASVVD010000600.1:0-11667 GCA_036386715.1 Pseudoduganella sp. | reverse complement strand
GTCGGTCACCTACGCCGGGCCCCCGATCGCCCCGGAGCGCGTTGAGGCGATCTTCCAGCTGTACAAGCGGGCCGCGGCGAAAGGCGAAAGTGGCCGCCAGGCCGGCCTGCCCTTCGTGCGGAGCGTGGCCGAGCAGCATGCGGGAAGCATCGCCATCGAATGCCGCAACGGCCATACCACCTTCATCCTGGACACCCCGCTGGACCCGCGACCGATCCTGGCGGCCCGCTTCGGGCTGTAGAATGGGGCAATGCACCCGCCATGCGCGGCAGCCAGCCCGGCATCCGGACGCGGAGCACCCCGATGAGTAACCGCGCATGAACACACCGACATTCTGGCGCGACGACGCGCTGCCCTTCCTGGAAGCGCGGGCCATCGAGGATGGCCGCGACATCTGCTACGTGAAGCATGCGCACGAAACGTTTTCGATCGGCCTCGTCACGGGCGGCGAAAGCCTGTACCTGAATGGGCGCGCCCGCGAGCACGTGCGCAGCGGTGCCGTGGTGCTGATGAATCCCGGCGACGTGCATGCCTGTAACCCGCTGGGCGGGCAGCCGTGGTCCTACCGCATGTTCCATGTGGACAGCCGCTGGCTCGGCGCGCTGCAAGGTGATCCCGAACGCGGCGGCGATACCGCGTTCCTGCCCTACGCCGCCATTGCCAGCCGTTCTGCCGAACTGTATGCGCGGCTCGAAGCGCTGTATGCGCTGTGCGCCAGTCCGCTCGCCGCTGCGCTGGAAAAACAGGACGCCGCGCTGGACTTCTTCGCACGCATGCACGACATGCTGCAGCCGGCGCCGGCCGTGGCGCGGCGGCCCGAACGGCAGGTGCTGCGCGCCGCCGAATACCTGCGGGACAACCGCACCGGCACGCCGAAACTCGAGGACCTCTGCGCGGCCGCCGGGCTGTCGCCGTCCTACCTGATCCGGGCATTCAAGGCCCGCTATGGCATGACGCCGCATGCCTACCTGGTCAATTGCCGGATCCAGTATTGCCGCGAGCGGCTCAGGCGCGGCCACCCCATTGCCGACGTGGCGCTGGCCGCCGGCTTCGCCGACCAGGCACACCTGCAGCGCACCTTCAAGCGCCACGTGGCGGCCACGCCGGGGCAATACCGCAGGCAGCCCTGATGAGACGACTGTGGCGCCGCCATGCAGCCTGTGTCAGTGGCCCAGCAGCAGCCAGGCCGCGCTGGCGGCCAGCAGCAGCGCCATTGCCCGGTTGAACAGGCGGATGCGCGGCGGGTCCGACAGTACCCCGCGCAGCGCGGCGCCGGCCCATGCCCAGCAAAAGATCGACAGCCAGCACACCACGAAATAGATGGCGGCAAAGTGCCAGACCAGGATGCCGTCGCCATCGGCGGCGAACGCCCCAATGCCGGACACGGCGGCCAGCCAGGCCTTCGGGTTCAGCCACTGCATCGCCGCCCCGGACAGCAGCGACGGTCCGGCGGCACCGGCGTCGAAGGCCAGATCGCCATTGTCCGCCGCCAGCTTCCATGCCAGCCAGAACAGGAAGGCAATGCCGCACCAGCGGAGTACGCCGGGCAGTCCCGGCCACCCCGCCATCAGTTCGAGCAGTCCCAGGCCGATGAGCAGCAACAGCACCGTGAACCCGATCGTGGCGCCGCTGACATGGCGCATGCTGGCGAGCAGCCCATGCTGCGCGCCCGCGCCGAGGGCCACGATATTGACCGGTCCCGGTGAAATGGATGAGGCCAGCGCGAACGCGGCCATCGACAGGTAAAGGGTCATGCCTGGTACTCCCGGTTCGTGTAAGAACACCTTCACGATACGGACGCGCGTTCGCGCTGTATTGAAGAAAATTGCCCTGCAGGCGCGCATGCCGGGCCGAAGGCACTGCATAACGGGCAACACGTTGCCGCCATGGCAACGCCGGGCAGCGTTCTGTTGCTGCAGCGACGCAGCCGGTAGCGAAATGCATGGCAAGCTTTTCAAGTTCCGTCGATTCCGCCGCGCGGCGGCGCTACTATCCTCCGACAGATGAATCAGCCCCTGCGGCATCGGAGACCCCCTCAATGAACCTGGCAACCCACCAACCTGCGCGCCGCGGCCTGTCGCTGAACGCGCGGATCAGCCTGGCGGCGTCCGCGCTCGTCATCGTCAGCCTGGCCATCGCCGCCACGGTGACCGGCATCCGCAGCCGCGACACGGCGCATGAAGCGGCCATGCGCCTGGCGCGCACCGGCGCGGCGGAAGCCGCCGATGCGGTGCAGGGGCGCGTGGGCGCCAACCTGGCGGCCGTGGCCACGCTGGCCGGCGGCCTGCGCAACACGCTGACCGACGGCCCCGCGCTGAGCCGCGACCAGGTCGACAATCTCAGCAAGGCCGTGCTGCTCGGCAGCGAGGACCTGGTCGGCGTTTCGGCCGCGATGGCGCCGAATGCGCTCGACGGCAGGGATGCCGAGTTCGCCGGCCAGGCGCCGCGCTTCGACGCCAGCGGCCGCCACATGCCCTACTTCACCCGCGCCGACGGCGGCGGCGTGCGCGCCGAACCGATCGTGTTCGGCGCGCCGGGCACCAACGACTGGTACGACGTGCCGATGAAGACCGGCAAGCGCTATTTCTCCGAGCCGTATGCCTATCCCGTCAATGGCAAAAACGTGCTGATGGCATCGCTGGTGGTGCCGATCGACGTGAAAGGCCAGGTGCGCGGCGTGGTTACTGGCGACTTCATGCTGACCAGGCTGTCCGACATCCTGGCCGGCATGAAGACGATCGACGGCGCCGAACTGGCGCTGGTCTCGAATGGCGGCCTGTATGCCAGCCACCCGGTAGCCGAGCGCAACGGCAAGAAGGCCGACGACATGCCCGCCGCGGCGATCGAAGCACTGCGGGCCGGCAAGGCTTATGAATACAGTGCCGGCGGCATCGTGCACCTGCTGCACCCGCTGCGACTGCATGGCGACATCGCGCCATGGGCCGTGCGCCTGTCGTTCCCGGAAAGCGTGGCCACGGCGCCGGCGCGCGAACAGCTGATCTATACGCTTGCAGCCTCGGCGCTGTGCGCCCTGCTCGCCGCGCTTGCCATGGTCACCGTGCTGCGGCGCATGACGCGGCCGCTGCGCGAGCTGGCCGGCACGATGACCCAGCTGGCCGGCGGCAACGCCGACCTGTCGACACGGCTGGCGGTACGCGGCAGCGACGAGCTGGCCGTGATTGCCGGCGGCTTCAACGGCTTCGCCGCCAAGATCGAGAACGTGCTGGCGAAAGTGCGCGACAGCGCCGGCAGCGTGGCCACGGCCAGCGCCGAGATCAGCCAGGGCAATGCCGACCTGTCGGCCCGCACCGAGCAGCAGGCCAGTGCGCTGGAGGAAACGGCGGCATCGATGGAACAGCTGACCGGCAGCGTGCGGCAGAATTCCGACAACGCGGCGCAGGCGCGCGCGCTCGCGGCCGGCGCGTCGGAAGTGGCGCTGCGCGGCGGCGCCGTGGTGGCCCAGGTGGTCGATACCATGGCAGCGATCGACGCGTCGTCCAGCAAGGTGGTCGACATCATCGCCGTGATCGACGGGATCGCGTTCCAGACCAATATCCTGGCGCTGACCGCGGCCGTGGAGGCGGCGCGCGCCGGCGAACAGGGCCGCGGCTTCGCGGTGGTGGCCAGCGAAGTGCGCACGCTGGCGCAGCGCAGCGCCAGCGCGGCGAAGGAGATCAAGGCCCTGATCGGCGATTCGGCCGCCCAGGTCGAGCGCGGCAGCGCCCTGGTGAAAAGCGCCGGCGCCACGATGGACGAAGTGGTGACCAGCGTGGGCCAGGTCGCGGCCATCATCGCCGAGATCGCCGCCGCCGGCGCCGAGCAGAGCGGCGGCATCGGCCAGGTCAACCAGGCCATCGTGCAGATGGATGGGGTGACGCAGCAGAACGCCGCGCTGGTCGAGGAAGCGGCCGCCGCCGCGGAAAGCCTGCAGATGCAGGCGGGCACGCTGGTGGCGCTGGTGGGCGAGTTCCGCATCGGCGCCTGACAGGCCCGCAGCGCTAGCGAACCGTCAACGCGAGCCCAGGAAAAGGCACAGCGCCACGATGGCGGCCAGAACCGCCATTCCGGCCAGGCTGACCGCCACGCTTTCGTAGTAGATTCCCATGGCGCGATCCCTGTCGGTGCGCGCGCTCCAGATGTCACGCAGGGGGCTGGGGCGGACACGGCCGAACGACAATGCAATGATTGTCCACCGCCCTACGCCGTACAGGACGACGTCCATGAGCAGGTAGAACGCCAGTTCGACAATGATCGGCATGGGTCGGGTTTTCCTTTGGTTTGCTGCGGAGCGTTCGCCTTGCGTCGTTCGCGCGAGACTTCACCGGGCGGCCACTGAACCGCCATTGAGCGGCCAGCCGCACCACTGCGCAGACTGTTTCCGTCCTGATATGCCGGACCAGGCTGCGGACGAGCATCGCAACGAGCACCGCAACCAGCCTGGAACAAGCCGACAGACTATCATGACCTACACACCGCAAAATACGTGCATTGTCACACCAGGACGGTCACCTCTGGCCAGGTAACAATCGCAGCGTCTGCTTCTGCCCGGGCGCAGTCAAGCGCTCCGAAAACCATGGTAATGCTGAGCGGAGTGGAACAGATTGTTCTTACAGTAAAATTATCAATCCGCCAATGCATTTTTTGCTTGTCGAAATCGTTCGGGCATTTGAGAAGAATAAATTACAGTTTCCAGTGGATGCTGCGGATTCTTTCGCCTGGATCCATAAAATCATCACTTGAACAGCTCTTTCATGCGCAATATTGCTTACGAGAGAAGTGCATCACTGTCAGGCATTCTGTGTTACTCACCTGCTGCGACATATAAAGGCCGGTGTCCGCGCGAATCGATCATCTGGCACGACATTCAACTCCGGCCCCGTCAAAACTCATCAATGCGGCAATCCAGCCTTCACCCTTCGAAACGCTTCCAGCATTTGAGGTGAGCAGACCACAATCTCAAGCGGGCTCTCAGGTTTTTTGTTGTCCGGATACATAAAATCGTTGTCCGAGTAGCTTTTCTCTTCACAATATTGCTTACGAAAAAACTTCATCACTGTTAAATATTCCGCATCGCCTGCCTTCTGCGGCATATCGAATTCCATATTCCATCGATAGACGTCGTAACTATCAGCATCGGCGGTGAAGTATGGATAGGCGCCAGAGAGTCCAATAAAATAAGGTACTCTGGAATTCCTGCGGTAAGCCACCAATGCCGGCGCCATGCCGGTGACGCCATCAGGCCCCACGAGACCGTCGGGCACCGGCAGCCGCTTTCTCCAATAGGTTCGCCGTTTCTCGTCATCGCCAAAAGTTCTGGCGCCTTTCTCCGTGCCAAGCAGTATCGCTTCTTTCGGGCTGTACTCCGGCAAACCCGAATTGATCGGCGCACCCACCGATATGATCCAGTCGCACCAGCCGTCACCGTTCAGGTCCAGCGGCTTCGCCGGGGCCCCCACGCTTTCGGCATGGATGGTTTCTTTCATCTTGGGCGCTGGGCGGCCCGCGCCTTTACATGGAGCGAGCGGCGTCAGGCGCAGATCCGAGTCGGCTAGTACTTCTGCCCTTGCCGAAACAACCAGACAAAGTATCAATGATGCCGCTATGCAGGTATTTTTCTCTGCCGTTCTTGCTGACGAGGCTCGACCGGCTGCCATGCGGGATTTGGCTGGATTTCCAGAAAAAACCAGTTTAAACACTGACATATTGGGGAACTGCTTTAATTTTCGATACGTTGGTACTTTTTGCATCGGGCCAGCAAATATTTTGATACGACACCTTCCGGTTCGGAAGATCGCACAACGCTATCGGCATCGCAAACTTGCTCCAACTCGAAGGCTTCGATTTCAGGGTCGTAATCCAGGATGACAGGCTTTCCTCCTGTCGAAGAATTAGAGGGTGTGAATGCGCCATGAAGCTTGAAGAATGCATAAACCTCTGCAGCCTTGGAACCGGGCTCCCATTTGTTCAGCAGCCTTAGTGATTTTTTGTCAGCATCCCAGACAAAAATTCGGTACCCTGGCAGTGAATTCCGGTCCACATTTCGATTGTAAAGGGCCATGATTATGTAACTGATCTTGGTGGACGAGTCCATGATGACCGATGGCTCCTCACCATAGAGAAAATCTCGCTGCCGCTGACCGTTTATTTCGAAGCCTAGCGCATCCGGTTTATCGCCAGGCATCATTGCGCCGATGCGCGCCCACCCTGATGACGTACCAATATACAGCGTATTGATTGTTCCGCGATCGCCACCCGTAGAAAACGGTGCCGATGCGTTCAGATACCAGTCGCAGAGGCCATCGCCGTTCAAGTCGATAAGATAAAACGTAAACCAATCGTGCATATCGGAGTCTTCGACGCGTTCATACCCTGCACCGCCTACCACTGGCTTGCCCCTGGTGGCCTCGGCCACCCAGTCGAATGCCTTCTTGTCCTTTTTAAATTTGTAGTATTTTTCTGGCAGCACCTTACCCGGCGGCATGCGGCACTGAGGTATGCCGTTTGTCAAATGCAGCGGCGCGCCGATAGCTATCGCATAAGTGCCAGTTAGTAGTAATGCCATCAACTGCCACAAGAATATTTTCGCGGTACGATTCATTTGAGTTGAGTAACTTGAATAAGGCACCAAGTCGGGTAGCCCAGCATCGGCAACCTATGCATATCACCCGCATTCCGAGCCGGCATCCCACTTGTAGAAGCGATAGCCTGACTAGAAGTCGCGGCGAACATAACGATTGTACAGAGTGGTAATGACATAATTCGTCTTGCTGACCATATCGTAAATGATCGAAGGCTCTTCGCCACAGGTGAACCGCTACCGCTGGTCGAAGGCTTTGCCGAAACTTAGCGCATCTGGTTGGTCCAAGGTATATCGGCACCAATGCGCGCCCAACGAGAGGGGCCGCCAATGTACAGCGTGTTGATCGTATCGCGATCGCCACCGGTGGCAATGGGCGTGAGTGCATTCAGGTACCAGTCGCAGATGCCATCGTTGTTCAGGTCAACGCGGTAGAAGCCAAACCAGTTGCTCATATTGGGGCTGTCCGATCGCTCCCACCCGTCGCCGGATACGATACGATCGTTGGCCGTAGCCTTGTGGACCCAGTCGAATGCATTCCTGCTTTTATTCAGCAATGATGTGGTTGGTCTTGCCAGCTGACGAATTCCAGCCGATCGCAGACGCACTCCTGCCAAATAGTCTGGGCTACGCTCTTGCCCTTCCTTGCGCCCTTGGAATGGTATCGCCGGGCTGTCAGCTCACTGATTAATATAGTTATTATAATTTCTGATAAACAGCCAACCCTTTTAGGCAACTATTTTTTCTGCAGTAGCGGCAGCCCGGATGAATCAACCGTTACCCGTTCCTCCGGACGCAAAGTCTGGTTCGCCTCCGCCAGTATCCACTGAATTCTCTTTCGCTCGGCATCCGCATTCCACATAAATCGCGGATTCCCTGCCAACCTTTTACCGGGCTCAGCCTCCTGATGGGCAAAATGTTCGGTTAAGAAAACGGCCAATGCCTGCAGGATCGGGCCGGGCCTGCCTTGATAGGATTTCAGGATGAGGTCATCAACGAAACCTGGCGTTTCATCCCATCCCGATGGAATGAACATTCGTATTTCTTGCGCACCCAATACAATATTATCACTAACATCAGATTCGCTGGGCGCCTCGGCATAAACTGTCTCACCTGTTTTCAATGAATGGATTACGTATGGATAGAATTTCAATTCGGCAGATGTGACAAATTCCTGCCATTTGTTCGCCTTGAATCTGAAGTTGCTTCGTCCCAAGACTCGCATGCCGGGAGAAGGATTTCCTCCCAACCGTTCGATCCACAGATCCATCACCTCACATGTACCATCCTGATCCAGATCCACATACCTGCGTTGAATATTATAAGTGCGGTAGGAATCTTTTTGCGCTCGCGGCAGGGATTTTGATGGTTTCTTACAGGACGACAGATCGATCCATCGGAAGTCTTTTGCGGCCTCTGCCAGAGGAGCCGCAAAGCCAATGCTAATCATTAGCACATTCACCGCGAGAACGACAATGGAAATAACGATAGAGCGTAAAATAGCGCCATAGACTTTATATTGCATTAGTCGAGCTTCAACGATTTCATGTCCAGCGTCCTTTCAGAAAATCTAGCGGCAGGCAGCTCATAATGCAGCGACGAAATTGTCCCATCCGGTTTCTGTTGACGAGGACCGATTGACTGCAGAACAAGCCAATTAGGCTCTTCAGAAGAAACCATTTCGAATACCAGCATATTGGTACAGGGCCTTAATTTTCAGCACGTTGATACTTTTTACATTGGATCAGCAGATATTTTGATACGACACTTTCCGGCTCGTTGGAATATCGCAAAGTGCCATCGGGATTGCAAACTTGCTCCAGCTCGAATGCTTCAACGTCAGGATCGTAGTCCCGGATTATTGCATCTCCTCCTACCGAACGTTTAAAGGGTGCGGCTGCACCATGCACTTTGAAGAAGGCATAGACCTCTGCCGCCTTGGAACCGGGCTCCCATTTGTTCAGCAGCCTTAGTGATTTTTTGTCAGCATCCCAGACAAAAATTCGGTACCCTGGCATGAAATCCCGGTCTACATTTCCATTGTAAAGGGCGGTGATTATGTATCTCGTCTTGGTAGACGTTTCCAGAATGATCGAAGGATATTCACCATAGAGAAACTTTTTCTGCTGCTGATCGGTCATTCCAGTACCAAGCGAATCCGGTTTGTTATCAGGCACTGTTGCCCCAATGCGCGCCCAACTGGATGACGTACCAATATACAGCGTATTGATTATTCCGCGATCGCCACCTGTAGAAAACGGTGCCGATGCGTTCAGATACCAGTCGCAGAGGCCATCGCCGTTCAAGTCGATAAGATAAAACGTAAACCAGTCGTGCATATCGGAGCCATCGACGCGTTCATACCCTGCGCCACCGACCACAAGATTGCCCTTGGCCGCCTTCGCCACCCAGTCGAACGCTTTCTTGTCTTTCTCAAATTTGTAGTATTTCTCTGGCAGCACCTTACCCGGCGGCATGCGGCACTGAGGTATGCTGTTTGTCAAATGCAGTGGCGCGCTGGCAGCTATCGTACAGGTGCCATTTACTAGTAATGCCATCAACTGCGACAAGAATATTTTTGCGGTACGATTCATTTGAGTTGAGCAATTGGAGTAAGGCACCAAGTCGGGCACCCCAGCATTGGCAACCTATGCATATCACCCGCACTCCGAGTCCAATGTAACCGCGAAAAACAATGAGGGCGCATTAATCCCCCATTACCGAGCTTTCAATTCGGCACTCAGTGGATCAGGGCGTGCAACGCGTCAACAGATATTTAGACACAGCACCATACAAATCAGGGGAAGTGCGCTGTGACCCTCTCGGATTGCATGATTGCATCAGTTCGTAAGCCTCGATTTGAGGATCGAATGTCTGAATGGTGTCGCTATCCGCCGCCGTCGGCTCTTCAGGCATGCGCGCGCCATTTGCCTTGAAGAAGGCGTACACCGCCGCCGCGTTGGAGCCAGGTTCCCATTTATCCAGAAGCTTCAAGGTCTTCTTGCCGGCATCCCACTCGTAGATGCGATAGCCTGGCTGGAAGCCGCGGCGAACATGGCGATTGTACAGGGCAGTAATGACATAATTGGTCTTGCTGGTTATATCGTGAATAACCGACGGCTCTTCGCCAAAGGTGAAGCGCCACTGCTGATCGAAGGCTTTGCCGAAACTTAGCGCATCTGGCTTGTCCATGGGGATATCGGCACCAATGCGCGCCCAGCCAGTGGGGCCGCCAATGTACAGCGTGTTGATCGTATCGCGATCGCCGCCGGTGGAAATGGGCGAGAGCGCATTCAGGTACCAATCGCAGATGCCGTCGTTGTTCAGGTCGACGCGGTAGAAGCCAAACCAGTTGCTCATATTCCGGCTATCCGGTCGCTCCCAGCCGTTGCCGGATACGACACGATCGTTGGCGGTAGCCTTGTGGACCCAGTCGAACGCATTCCTGCTCTTGTTCAGTTTGTAATATTTCCCGGGAAGAACTGTGATCGACGGCATACGGCACTCAGGAATGCGCGTCGTTAATTGTGTGGATGCACTTACTGCCAAAGTCGAGGTACTGGCCAGGAACACCGGAAATAATGCGTGGATACTTATCCTCATGCGGATTCTCATTTCAGTTTCAACGGTTTAAATTCGAGGCCGCCGATCCCGACACCGTTCGTGCCAGGCTTGATGGTCGAAGGACCGAGGCTTTCCGTGCAGCGCAGTGATCGCCAATCGCCTTCGTCCGTGTGACCTGGATTTCCCAAGAACCTTTTCACATAATCGTTCTGGTCACTGGTCGTTAACGATTGATAGGTTCTCCGCCAATTGCCGCCATTATGTGCACGCGCGACCATGGCGGCAAGGTATTCTTCAGACGCGTTCGGCCGGTATTGCATCGCGGCCTCAACGTTTTTACGCATCAATGCGTGACTCATGATCGTGAATTTATCGAAGTCTTTGAAAATCCCCATTAATAGCGACTTGACAGTTTCATCGTCCATGATGGCAGTGGTCACGATCCCCTGCAAGGCATCATTCGTTAAATTGGTTCCGCCGTTCATGAGCGGCACAGTCTTCAGGCGAACCAGGTCCACATAGGCTTCCTTGTCTAGTCCCGTTTCGTTCTTGAACTTGCTCTGATCAGCTTGAGAAAGATTGGTCCAGGATTGGCCGGCGGCCGCGTAATTCCCTGCAGCTGTGATCCTGCCCCACCACTCGATTACTTTTCTTCCTCGAGCATCAGCATCCTGGAGTGCTGTTTTCACCGGCTCGGTCAATCCCAACTGCGTCTTGACATCCGGGCTGAACAAGTTGTACGAAAGCAGTAATTCACCCACCAGGGTGCTGCCGACAAACTGGGAGCGACCGAAAGACGGGGTATACACCGGCAGGGCGACCGTGGCAGGACCGTAGGTGAGTTGATCCCGCGCCTTGCATGCCGTCGCGGTACAATAGTATCCGATGCCGGGGCAACCATCTGCGGAACAGTTCCGGTTGATGCGCGCGGTCTCGTTGATCTCAGACGCCGCCTCGTACTTGGCAATACGGCGCAGCTTAATATCCGTCTTCGATCCTGCACCGCAGGGAATAATGCGCTGCTTGGTGGCTCCGTTCGCATTCGCCTGCGCGACATTGATATCGGCGTCTCCCGTACCGAACTTGATCGGCGGCAGCAGTGCCGACTTGTCAGGACATGCGCCTAACGCCTGCCCGTCAGCAGGGATGTAGCTCGCAATCAGTTTGGTGGCGTCATCGTCGCTCATGGTCACGGTGAACTCCGGAAGTTCGATCAGTTTATCTCCGTACGATGAGATGAACTGGCCCGACATGTTGCCGGTGCCGGTCCAGGTGGCAAACGACTTTCCATCCTTTATGAAGTTGCCGCCGACGTCGACCAGTAAGCCAGCGCCGTTGAGCGCGTATTCGTTACGCTTTTTCCCGAGCGCGTCGGTTCCAGCACCGCTCTTGATATCATCGACGATGAAGGCCCAGCGCGCCTCGGTATATCCCTGTTTATTGGTTTTGTCAGTAATCGCAAAATACCGTATCCGCGCCGCACCGTCCGGGTCGAAGTAATCCTCCGGCTCGCCGCCGGCGTAGGC
>DASVVD010000599.1:0-6249 GCA_036386715.1 Pseudoduganella sp. | reverse complement strand
CGGCGCCGGGCCTGCAGGCGCGCGCCGTCGGCCTGCGGGTGTTTGCCTGCGCCACCCCGGATGGCTACGTGGTGATGCCGGGCGGCCTGACCCGCGTGGCCACCGGGCCCGATGGGCGCGTGCTGACGATGCAGATGGGCGGCGCCAGCAAGGATACCTGGGTGCAGGCGCGCGCCAGCGTGGAAGTGCACCGCCTGCAAAAACCCAGCATCACCAGCGCGGACCTGGTGCGCGAGGACACCAACCTGTCGAGCCGCGTGGCGGAAAACCTGCTGTGGTTCGGCCGCCATGCCGAACGCTGCGACAATATCGCCCGCCTGCTGCGGGTCGCGCTCACCTTCCTGTTCAACGTGCGCTTCGACCAGCGAGGCGCCGAATGGCCCACCGTGGAAGCGTTGTGCATCTGGTTCCAGTTGATCGACGGCGAACGCAAGCCCGCGGCACCGGCCCAGGCGCAGAACCAGGGCGCCCAGTCGCAGGGCCAGTCCGGCGCGCCACCCGCCGCGATCTTCACCGATGCCGAGATCGAGTCCGCCCTGCTGCTGGCGGTGGTGTCGCCCGCCGTACCCGGGCTGGCGCGGCAGCAGCAGCAGTTGCACCGCATTGCCGGTCAGCTGCACGAACGCTTCTCGGTCGACAACTGGCGCGCGCTGAACAGGATGGTGCAGCCCGCGGCCCCTACCGGCGAGCGGCCGTCGCAGTCGGAGGTGATGACGATCCTCGATGACGCCACCGCCGCGCTGATGACACTGGCCGGGTTTGCCCTCGATGGCATGACGCGCGACCTGGGCTGGCGTTTCATGTCGATCGGCCGCCGCCTGGAGCGCCTGCAGTTCCAGAGCGTGGTGCTGCAGCGGGCCCTGGCAATGGACGGGAACGGCAACCTGGAGTGGCTGCTGGAACTGGCCGACAGCATCATCACCTACCGCGCACGCTATCGGGCACAACCCGAATGGCTGCCGGTGCTCGACCTGCTGCTGCGCGACGAGACCAATCCGCGTTCGATCCTGTTCCAGATCAACGGCATCCTGGGCACCCTGCACAAGATCGCGCAAACCCACGGCGCCTGCGGCGAGCACCTGCTGGCGCCGTTGAAGGCGGAACTGATCGCGCTGGAACCGGGCACCGACCTGAACCACGGCAACGCCAAGCTGAGCGGCCTGCTGAACCGGATCCAGCTTGCCAGCGGGGCACTGTCCGAGGCGATCAGCGTGCAGTTTTTCAGCTATACCGACAATGGCCAGCAAAGGAAGCGCACGTCATGATCGATCTGCCGGCGGGGCCCGACGTGCGCGCGCGCTATCGCGTGGTGCATGAAACGCGCTACAAATACCAGAACACGGTCAGCCTGTCGCAGCAATACCTGCACATGACGCCGCGCTCGTTTGCCTGCCAGCAGACCGAGTCGCACCTGATCTGGCTCGACCCTGTCGTCGACGAGAGCCGCGACGGCACCGACTACTTCGGCAACTGTACCCGGCACGTGGCACTGACCCACCCGCATGACAGCCTGCTGGTGCATGCCGAATCGACGGTGGCCCTGCGCGCGCGCCACAGCCTGGCGCAGATCGCCGGATCGCTGCCATGGGAAAGCGTGCGCGACATGATGGGCAAGGAGAAAAGCGCCGCCACGCTGGAAGCCTGCCGCTACCTCTACGCATCGCCCCACGTGAATTTCTTCCCGGCGCTGGAAGCCTATGCACGCGCCAGCTACACGCCCGGCCGGCCCCAGCTCGACGCGGCGCTGGAACTGACGCACCGCATCTTCGAGGATTTCGAATTCGATGGCCGGGCGACCGACATTTCCACGCCGCTCGAACAGGTCCTGCGCGGCCGGCGCGGCGTGTGCCAGGATTTCGCCCAGCTGATGATCGGCTGCCTGCGCAGCATCGGCCTGCCGGCCCGCTACGTGAGCGGCTACATCCTGACCCACCCGCCGCCGGGCAAGCCGCGCCTGATCGGCGCCGACGCCTCGCACGCGTGGGTGTCGGTGTTCTGCCCGACGCTGGGCTGGATCGATTTCGATCCGACCAACCACTGCCTGGTGCAGCACGAGCACATCACGCTGGGCTGGGGCCGCGATTTCAGCGACGTCACGCCGATGCGCGGCATCGTGCTCGGCGGCGGCCAGCAGGAACTCGACGTGCAGGTGACCGTCACCCCGCTGCCGCTGGCGGACGAGGCGTGAGGCCAGGTTGGGCCATGCCGGCCGGACGCACCCGCCACCGGCTCATTCCATAATCGCCGCCAGGCGTGGCCTCCTTCGCTTCAATGCCCGTCGGCGATGGCCTGCAACGCCTGCAGCGCCATCGCATGGGCGCCCTCATATGACTTCGCCGCCGCGATAAAGCGGCCGTTATGGCAGAAGGTGGCGTCCGGCACGCCCGTCACCGCGGCCAGCTCGGCATCGCGCAGACCCGCCCACGGCGCCGGCAGATCGGCCCGTGCCGTGAAGCTCTCCGGGCTGATCGGGATGGTGTGCAGCATGTAGCGTTTCTCGGCGAGGCTGTGGCTGATGACGAACAGCACCTTCGGCATTTCCTTGCGCACCACCTGCGTCCATGGCAGCGCACTGTTGCGCAGGAACAGCAGCTTGCCGTCTTCCAGCACTTCGGAATCGCGCACCTGTTCCACCGCGAGCAGGGCGCCAACGCGGTACTTGACGGCGTTGACGAGGATATCCGTCAGGATGCCCATCGCGCGCCGGAACTGGTCGAGCCGGTACTGGTCGGCCGGGGCGCCGTAACCCAGCCGCTCCTCGTCGAGCCAGTTCGGGTTGTAGCCCGAAATCACCGCCGACAGCCCATACCCGCCAGGCGCGTTTTTCGCGGCGCCCACATCGGACAGGTCGAGGTACTGGACGATATCGTTATCGATGGCATAGGCGATCTCGCGCGCCGTCTCGCGCGGCAGGTCATGGCCCATGTGGGAAGCGGCGATCGCACCGACGCAGCGGCCGCCATATTCGCGCCACACCAGGCCGGCGCTGGCGTAAGGCACGCCGGTCGGCCGCGCGCCGCTGAAGCCTTTCTGGTGGTGGTCGAAGCGGCCGGTGGCCGGATCCCAGATGCCGCCGACATCGATCGCGAAGTCGGCGGCCTCGATGATCGCCGGGTCGCGCGTGCGCACCAGTTCATTGTCGGGAAACAGCACGTTCAGCACGGCCACGGCCCATGCGTCATCCGCATGGAACTTGCCGCTGTGGGTCACGATTACCATAAATAAATCTCCAGGACGCGGCCGTGAGGATGCGGCCTTCTGCCCGAGATGATACCGGCTTTGCCGTTCCTGGCCGGTCCCAGTTTGTCATGGCGTGATTGCGCTTACTTCGCCACGACCTTCAGGTGGTCGACGTCCAGCTTCGATTCTCCGATCATTTCCTTGTCGAATTCACCGACCAGTTCGACCTCGGTGGTGTGATCGACCTTGATGCCCGCCGGGAACAGCTTGTCGTCGATTTCCACGGTGATCCTGCCGCTCGCATCGGCGAATTCATACTCTTCATCGCCCTTGTGGCTCAGCAGCTTGCCTTTCAGGCGCACGTGCTGGTCGTCCTTGCCGTTGGCCAGCAGGTCCTTCGCGGTCGTCAAAGGTACGCCCGACGGGCCGCTGTAGCCGCCCGGCGCGGCCTTGGCTGCCGGTGCCGCGGCCGGCGCGGCTGTCGGGCCGGTATAGCCGCCCGTCTGGGCAACTGCAACGGCCGAGACGGCCAGCACGGCGGTGATGCAGGAAAGTTGGATGAAGCGTTTCATGGTCGGTCCTCCTGGGGTGATTGCTTGAGAGCTGCCGCTGGCGGCAGGCATGGACGCATTACACCGGCCGAACATGAATCGAATCTTAAGGACGTCCCGCAGATGACGGCAAGTTTGGGAAATCGAGCGTCACGCCCAGCCCGCGCCCGTCCAGCCCTGTGTCGAACGCCAGCCGGCAGCCATGCAGGTCGGCGATGCGCCGCACGATCGACAGCCCCAGGCCGCTGCCGGCCTGGCCCTGCCCCAGTACGCGGAAGAAGCGTTCCGCCAGCCGCGGGCGGCTGGCGTCATCGACACCGGGGCCGTTGTCGCGCACGGCAATGCGGGCATGGCCGGCAAAGCTGGCCGCCTCGATTTCGATGCGGCTGCCGGCCGGGCAATAGCGCAGCGCGTTGTCGACCAGGTTGCGCAGTGCGATCTGCAGCATGGGCGGGTTGGCCTGCACGGCGCCGGGTTCGCAGCGCACGGCCAGCGCGATGCCGCGCTGCGCCGCATCCCGGGCGTGCGTTGCGCGCAACTGCTCCAGCAGCGGCGCCAGCGCGACCGGCTCGAGCACCAGCTGTTCGCGCGACAGCGGATCCATGCGGGCCAGCGCCAGCAGGCTGTCCACCAGCGCCGTCACGCGGCCGATATCGTCGCGCAGCTTGCGGAACGGGCCGGCCAGGTCCGGATACTGCCGCTGCAGCAGCTGCACGTGCATGTGCAGGCCGGCCAGCGGTGTGCGCAGTTCATGCGCGGCATCGGCGGTGAAGCGGCGCTCGGCCTGCAGCGCCGCATCGAGGCGCCCCAGCACGCCGTTCAGTGCCAGCACGATCGGCAGCAGTTCCTTCGGCTGGCCGGCCATGGGCACGATCGCCAGGTCGTCCGGCGTCTTTGCGGCAATCGCGGAGGCGGTGCGGCGCAGCGGCTGCAGCACGCGACCCGTCAGCAGCCAGCACACCAGCGCCAGCAGCGCCAGGAAGCCCAGCACCGGCAGCCACAGGTGGTCGGCCAGTTCTTCCAGGATGTCGTAGCGCTTCGACTGCTTCTGGCCGACCTGCACTTCGACATTGCGCGCCTCGTCGCGCACCACGAACACACGCCAGCGGCGGCGCTCCACCTCGATGTCGGCAAAGCCGTCGTCATCGTCCTGGTCGCCAAGAGCGTCCACGAAAGGTTGCGCGGGCGCGCCGCCGGTGCGCTGGATCACCCGGCCATCGACCACGAGCTGGTACTGCATGTCGACCTTGCGTTCCCGGGTGCCGCCCTGCCCCGCCTGGGCGAGCAGGCCGCGCTCGTCCAGCCCGGTGGTGGCGGCCAGGATCATGTAGCCCGATTCTTCCAGCGCGTCGTCGAACACATCGTTGGTTTCCTGCCAGGCGATCATGGTCACGATGCCCAGGCTCGCCAGCCACAGCACCGTGCTGGCGGCCACGATCGCGGCCAGCAGGCGCCGCCGCAGCGACCATGGCGGCCGGTTTGCCGTATCAGGACTCTTCATTGTTCAGGCGGTAGCCCAGGCCGCGTACCGTGACGATGCTGTCGCTGCCGAGCTTCTTGCGCAGGTTGTGGATGTAGACCTCGATGGCATTGCTTTCCACTTCGTCGCCCCAGCCATACAGCGTTTCCTCGATCTGCGCGCGGGTGACGATGGCGTTCTTGCGCAGCAGCAGCGCATACAGCACGTGGTATTCGCGCGCCGTCAGCGCGACCGGCTGGCCGGCCAGCGTGGCCTGCCGGGTTTCGAGATCGATGGCGATATCGCCGTGCGCCAGTGCATTGCTTGGCTGGCTGGCGCCGCGCCGCGCCGCGGCACGGATGCGCGCCGACATCTCCTCCAGTTCGAACGGCTTGACCAGGTAATCGTCGGCGCCCAGGTCCAGTCCTTCCACCCGGTCCGCCAGCGCATTGAAGGCGGTGATCAGGATGACCGGCACGTGGTCGCCTGCCGTGCGCAGCTTCGCCAGCAGGGCGTCGCCGGAAAGGCCCGGCAGGCCGCGATCGAGCAGCACGCAATCGTAGCGGTGCGTCATCAGCGCCGTCTCCGCGGAATCGCCGCGCTGCACCCAATCCACCGCGTGCTGGTCCAGCCGCAGCCAGGCCTGGATGGTGTCGCCAAGGGAGGTGTCGTCTTCGACCAGCAGAATGCGCATGAGGGACCTGGACAGGAAAGCATGACCGGCAAGTATGCCGTAACCGGGCAATGTGCAGCGGCGAGGTGAAGCGAATCTTAAGCGGATGCCGCGCCATGCCAACCTCAAAAGCGCTGGAAACGCACTGAGATAGATCAACTTATCTAAATTTTAAGTTGTATGACGTCGTACAAATACATGCTATCGTAACGGCTGTGCCCGTTGATATCGCTAGCAGTGAAAGGGCCGAAGATCCCTTAGTCTTTGTTTATTAAGTATCTTGTGTCTTATGTATGACTAAAGACTGTAGCGGAGAAATGGCCAAGTTGTACGATGTCTTAAAACATTTATAACTGAAACATCCCAAACCTGGAATACCCCACTCC
>DASVVD010000598.1:0-1990 GCA_036386715.1 Pseudoduganella sp. | reverse complement strand
CCGGTGCCCGCCGATGCGCCGCAGCAGCAGGTCGATACGGTCGCCGCCCCAGAACAGTTCGCCCATATAGCCGAAGGTGGGCACGCCGAACACGCCCGCCGCAGCGGCACTCTCCGTCGCATCGATCAATGCCTGCTTGATGGCCGGTTCGCCGGCCGCCGCCAGCAATGCTTCGCCGTTCAGGTCGCACTCGGCGGCAAGCTGCTTGAGCACGGCGGGACTGGAAATGTCGAGCCCGCGTTCCCAGCACGCTTGCGACAGCATGAACGTGAAGCGCCGCCGGCTCGTCAGCGACGAGATTGCCAGGCACATGCGCAAGGCCAGCAGGGGATTGAACGGATGGCCGGGCGGCCCCTGGAACGGCAGCCCGTGCGCATCGGCGATCCGCATCACGTCGCGGAACAAAAAATCGCGCTTGGCAGGCACCTCGGCCGGGCCGCGCGTGCCATGCGCCTTCAGCAGCCCCGCCAGCAGCACGGGTTCCATCTCCAGGTGCACGCCGGCAGCCTCGATGCGGGCGATCTGCTTGGTTGCCAGCCACGCATAGGGGCTGATCGGGTCGTAGTAAAACCGGACTTTCTCCATACCTGTTCCTGTCAAAAATGGTTCTTGTATTCGCGCAGCGCGGCGAACACGGCCAGCGGCACCGCATCCGGTGCCACCTTGCCGTCCGCGGCAAGCCGCTGCGCAATGTCCCGTTCGCGGTAACGCAGGAACGGATTCGTCGCGCGTTCGACGGCGATCGTGCTCGGCACGGTCGGCACGCCGCGCTGCCGTTTTGCCGTGTCGGATTCCATGCGCGCCCGCAGTGCCTCGTTGCCGGGTTCGACCGCCAGGGCAAACCGCAGGTTCGACAAAGTGTACTCGTGTGCGCAAAACACCAGCGTCCCGGGCGGCAGCGTGGCCAGCTTGTCCAGCGAAGCGGCCATTTGCGCCGGGGTCCCTTCGAACAGGCGCCCGCAGCCACCCGCGAACAGGGTGTCGCCACAGAACAGCCATGGCGCTGCCGTCTTCGCGCCTTCTCCGCTATCACTGTAGTACGCAATATGGCCGCGCGTATGACCTGGCACATCGAACACCTCCAGCGCCAGGCCGATACCCGGCACCGTGATGCGGTCGCCTTCGCCCAGCGGCTGCGTGACCGCGTCGATGCCGTCGTGGCGCGGGCCGTACACTGGCACGGCATGGCGCTGCAATAACGCCGGCACACCGCCGATGTGGTCACTATGGTGGTGGGTGAGTAGAATGGCGGTTAGGGTCAGCGCATGTTGCTGCAGCGCGGCCAGGACCGGTTCGGCATCGCCGGGATCGACGACCGCGGCGCTGTGACCGTCATGGATCAGCCACAGGTAGTTGTCGTTGAAAGCCGGAATGGCCAGGACGTGCAGGGGAGCCGATGTCGGACCGGATCCGGAGCCCGACAAGGACTCGGGTACAGATTCAGGCTCGGGCATGGTGTCAGGCTTGGAGTCAGGGATCACAGCGGTCATGGAATCAATTTCGGTCATTGCCAAGGGAACGCATGGATAGCGCGACATCTGAAAAATCCATTATAGCGCTGGACAGCTGGCTGCAAACGCCGGCCGGCAGCTACGTGCGCGCCTGGGAACAGCAGCGGCTCGAGACCTTGACGGCCGATATCTTCGGCTACAACGCGCTGCAGATCGGCATGCCCCAACTCGATACGCTGGCGGCCAGCCGGATGCCCCACAAATGGCTGGCCGACACGCTGCCGGGCCGCACCGTCGAAGCCGGCGGCCGGCCGGTCACGCTGCTACTGGATCCCACCGAATTGCCGTTCCCGTCGCAGAGCCTGGACCTGATCGTGCTGCCGCACGTTCTGGAACTGTCCGCCGACCCGCACCAGGTACTGCGCGAGGTCGAGCGCGTGCTGATCCCGGAAGGTCAACTGATCATTTGCGGCTTCAATCCGGCCAGCCTGTGGGGCCTGCGCCAGATGCGCGGCAGGGTGACCGGCAGCCGCTACCTG
>DASVVD010000597.1:0-4576 GCA_036386715.1 Pseudoduganella sp. | reverse complement strand
GGCGGGATGCCGGGCTGGGTCAGGCCCGTGACGCCGTCCATCCCGCACGGCAGGATCTGCCCGTGCCAGTGCACGCTGGTGTGCTCGGGCAGCTTGTTGGTGACGAAGATGCGCACCCGGTCGCCCTCCACCACCTCGATGGTGGGTCCCGGACTTTGCCCGTTGTAGCCCCACAGGTTGGCCAGCATGCCGGGCGCCACTTCGCGCACCACCGGCTCGGCCACCAGGTGGAACTCCTTCACGCCATCCTTCATGCGCCACGGCAGGCTCCAGCCGTTCAGGGTGACGACCGGGTTGTAGGGCCGGCCGTTCGGCGGCGGCGGCGGCACGGCGGTGGTAGCCGATGGCCCCACCGGCGCTTCAGGGAGCGATGCGGCGCCGGCGCGGCTGACCATGCCGGCGCCCAGCAGCGTGGTGGCGCCGGCCAGGAACGACCTGCGCTTGTTGATCGGCGTGCTCATTGGTGTGCTCCGTGTTCGTGTTCGTGTTCGTGTTGCGGTTCGTTTTTTAGTGCATGCGCGGGCTGTGATTCACGCCCGTGCGGCGGTTCGATGGCATGTGGTGCTTCGTCGGCAGGCGCCGGCGGCAGGCGACCGCCCAGTGCGCCTTCGAGGTCGGCGTCGGCGATCCAGTAATCCTTCAACGCGTCGATCGCCGCGGCCACGGCCACCACCTGCTCGCGGGCATCGGCCAGCAATTCGAAGGTCCCCAGCAGCATGCCGTTATAGCGCAGCAGGGTCTCGTCCGACAGCTGCTTGCGCAGTGGGATGACGACGTCGCGGTAGTGCCTGGCCAGGTCGTAGGACGTGCGGTAGGCGAGATACGCCTCGCGCGCCTCGCTGCGCGCATTGGCCGCCGTTTCGGCCAGCCGGTTCACCGACTGCATGTAGACCGCCTCGGCCCGGCGCGTGCGCGCGGTGCCCCAGTCGAACAGGGGTATTTCCAGCGTCAGCTCGTAACCGCGCTGCGCCGGTTCGCCGCCTTCGCGCTCGCGCACCGCGCCCAGTTCCAGCACGTTGATGAAGCGGGTCGCCCGGGTCAGGCCCAGCGAGGCCGCCGTGTGCGCGGCGTCCTGCTTCGCGGCCTGCACGTCGAGGCGCTCGCGCAGGGCGGTTTCCTCGACGTCGGCCAGTTCGCGCGGCGCGGCCGGCAGGTCCGGCAGGCGCCCGGGCAGCCGGTAGCGGGCATCGTCGCCCCACAGGCCGAGGAGCCGCGTCAGCCGCTCGCGCGCCGCCGCCGCCTTCTTCGCCGCACGCGCCACGTCCGCCACCGCCTCGGCGTGGAACGCCTGCTCGCGGGCCTGGTCGAACGCACTCCAGTTGCCGGCCTTGCGCATGCGCCCCGCCAGCTCGGCGCTGGCATCGGCGGCGCCGGCCACCTGTTTCGCATAGTCGACGGCCTGTGCCCCGACAATGGCTTCGTAGTAGGCGCGCCTGGTATCGAGCGCGACTTGCCAGGCCTGTGCCGCCACGCGCAGTTTGGCCTGCTCGAACAGCCGGCCTTCGATGCGCGATGCCAGGGGTGCGGTGATCAGCCCGACCAGGTTGAACGTCAGCGAGCGCTCGATCGACGTGCTGCCGCCGCCCGCCTTGTGCTGGTAGCCGAAGGCGGGGTTCTGCAGGCGGCCGGCCTGCACCAGGTCCGCTTCGGCGATACCGAGTTCCCAGTAGGTGGCCTGCAGGCCGCGGTTGTTCAGCAGCGCGATCTGCACGGCATCGTCGACGCCGAGCGGCTGCGCCAGCATCGGCCGCAGCTGCGCCGCCAGCGCGTCGCGGTCGGCTTCGTTGCGCAGCAGCCTGGCCGGCGCACCGGTCCTGGCCTGTACCGAGCGGTCGACGGCGTCCATGCCACCGTCGGGGGAAAACGTGGCGCAGCCGGCAAGTGCCAGTGCCAGCGCGGGGGCAGCGAGCCACCGGGTGGCCGCCATGGAAGGTGAATTCATTGTGATCCTCGTGCGTGAGCGACCCGCGCGATGCGGGTCAAGGAACGGCCATGGGCCGCTGCTTCAGGCAGTCGGGAATTTCGGCGGCCGCTCGAGGCCGGCCAGGTCGACGGCGGCAGGTGCCGTCGACACGAAGGGAACAGGGGCGCCACGGCCATCCTGCAGCAATGGCGTTGCCGGCATCGATGGCGCCAGCGGCGCGCCGGTGCAGCAGGCGCCGGCACTGGCGCATTTCACATGATCGGCGTGCGAGACGCCTTGATGATGGGAACCAGCGCCGTCATGGCCTGCGGCATGGCCGTGCTGTGCGGCGGCGGCCGATGCAAGGACGACATGATCGTGATGATCGTGATGGCCGGCGGCATGCGTGCCGGAGACCTGCTGCGCCATGGCCGGCACCGCAGCGGAAACGGCCCCCGGGCCGCACAGCAGCATCGTGGCCGTGGCGAACCCCTGCAGCGGCACGCCGGCCAGCAGGAACCACAGCAACAAGGTACGGAGCAGCGCTTTCATGGCCGCCATGGTAGCACGGCGCGGTGCCGCCCGCAGCGTCAGTGCGCCGCCGGGGCCGGCTGCGGGACGTGGGCACGCCGTGCGCAGCGCTCGCCGAATGCCTTGCGCACGTCCACGTCGGCGATCCTGTCGATCTCGCCCGGCGCGCAGGTGGCATCGCTCATCGTCATCTGGTCCGCGGTCAGTTGCGGATCGACCTTGCCGCATGCGGCCAGTTGCGTTGCCACCACGGCGGCCAGCACGGCCAGCCCCGCGACCGATTTGAATGATTGCATGTGATCTCCATCGACAGGCCGCCGGAATGGCGGCGACGCGGCATTCTTGCACAATTGGCAAACGCGGCAAAGCCTGCACGGCTGCGGCGCCGGCAAAAGCGCCGCGAGCCGGGCCTGTTGGCGTTCATCGGTGTTATTGTGCGCCTTTTCATCCGCAGTCACGCCATGACGCAACCATCCCTGGCAGCCTCGCCACCGTCCCTTTTTCCTTTTGCCGCACTGCTGCTGTCGCTGGTGTCGCTGACCGCCGGGGCCTCGCTGGCAAAGCAGCTGTTTCCCCTGGTGGGGCCGGCCGGTGCGACCGCGCTGCGCCTGACATTCGCCGCGGCGATCCTGGCTGCCGTGTTCAAGCCGTGGCGGCTCGACCTGCGCGGTCACTGGCGGCCGCTGCTGGTCTACGGCGTATCGCTCGGCGTGATGAACTTCACGTTCTACAGCTCTTTGGCCTATATCCCGCTCGGCATTGCGATTGCAATCGAGTTTTCCGGCCCGCTGGCGGTGGCCGTGTTCACGTCGCGCCGCCGTATCGATTTCGTGTGGATCGTACTTGCCCTGGCCGGCCTGGGCATGCTGCTGCCGCTCGGGCAATCGGCCGCGGCGCTGAACTGGCGCGGCATCGCGCTGGCGGCATGCGCCGGCGCCTGCTGGGCCGTGTATATCCTGGCCGGCAAGCGCGCCAGCGCGCAGCACGGCGCGGCGGCATCGGCCTGGGGCACGCTGATCGGCGCCGTGCTGGTGGCGCCGATCGGCATCGCCCATGCCGGCGCCGCGCTGCTCGACCCGAAGGTGCTGGCAATCGGCGTTGGCGTGGCAATCGTCTCCAGCGCGATTCCGTACACGCTGGAACTGGTCGCGCTGCGCCAGCTGCCGGCCAACACCTTCAGCACGCTGCTGAGCGCCGAACCGGCGATCGGCGCCGTGATGGGGCTGGTGCTGCTGGGCGAGCGGCTGACGCCGCTCCAGTGGCTGGCCATCGCCGCCATCATCGCGTCATCGGTGGGCGCGGCCCTGAGCAGCCGGGCCGGCAAGGGGCCGGCGACCGCCCAGCCGATGGAGCCGCCGCTGTAAACAAGGAGGTGGCCCCTGGCGTGCGGGGACCTAGTCGAGCTGCTCCGGTGCGCGGCCGATCGGCTGTTCCATGTTCGCCAGGTACCATGTGAGCGCCGACATCACGGCCACATGGCGCTTCAGGTCGTCGGGATTGACCTTGTCGAAGGTGTCGGCCGGCGTGTGGTGGTAATTGAAATACACGCTGGAATCGATCAGCGGCGTGAAGGACGGCACGCCATCGGTCTCCAGCGCATGCAGGTCGCCGGCACCGATCACGTCGCGGCGCTGCAGCACGCCGGCGCCGATCGGCACTAGCGCGGCCTGCAGCGGCGCGAACAGCTTTTCGAATTGCGGGCGGATGCTGGCCTGCACGCCGAACGTGCGCCCCGCAACGCCGCCATCGCTTTCGATCGCGGCGAACTGCCGGTCGAGCGCGGCCTTGTTGGCCTGGTGGTAGGCGGCGCCGCCGCGGCCGCCATTTTCCTCGTTCATCCACGCCACCATGCGGATCGTGCGGCGCGGTCTGAGGTTCAGCTTCTTCAGGGTTTCCAGCACGCCCATCGACGCGGTCACGCCGGTGGCGTCGTCATGCGCGCCGGTGGCCAGGTCCCAGGAATCGAGGTGGCCGGAAACGATCACCACTTCGCCGGCCTTGTCGGTGCCGGGCAGGTCGGCGATCACGTTGTAGCTGTCGGCATCCGGCAGGGTCTGCGGCGTGAGCACCAGTTTCATGGTGACCGGCCCGCGCTTGGCCAGCCGGGCGATCAGCATCGCGTCCTCCGCCGTGATGGCCGCC
>DASVVD010000596.1:0-2979 GCA_036386715.1 Pseudoduganella sp. | reverse complement strand
GATCCGCCGGCACGATCCCGCAACCGGCCGCGAACGCCAGCCCGATACTGGAGCTGACTTGCAGCGGCCCGCCGGGCAGAGCGAAGGGAGGTGTCAGGGCCTCCAGGATCTTGGCGCCGACTGTTTCCAGCGTCGAGCTGTCGCCGATATTTTCCAGCACAATCAGGAATTCGTCGCCGCCCAAGCGAGCCACGGTGTCGCTTTCGCGCACGCACCCCGACAGGCGCCGCCCGAACTCGCGCAGCACGCCGTCCCCCGCGCCATGACCGAGGGTGTCATTGATCTGCTTGAAGTGATCGATGTCCAGGAAGATCACGCCCATCGGCTGGCCGCTGCGGCTGTTGCGCCGGGTAGCATCGGCGAGCTTTTCGTTGAGGTGGTAACGGTTTGGCAAGCCGGTCAGTTCGTCGAAACGCGCCAGGCTGGCCAGTGTCTGCTGGACCTGCTTCAGGCTGCTCACATCGCTGCTCAGCAGATGAATGCCATCGACCTTGCCGCCCTCGTCGGCTTGCGGTACGAAGGTCACCTGTAGCCAGCGTTTTGCCTTGGCGGGGTCAGAATCGTGCTCGGGGTCGGGGCCGAGCTCGAATTCGACACGCTCGCCGGCCAGCGCCCGCTGCAGGTTGTGCCGTATCGCCGCGGCACGCCGCGGCCCGGCAGTAACGATCACATCCAGGAGGCTTCTGCCAAGAAGCTCGGCAGGCTGCAAGCCCGTCCATGCCGAGAATGTCGCATTGCAGAATTCAAAACGAAGATTGCTGTCCACATAGGCGATCAGGGCGGGAAGGTTGTCGGCAATGGTGAGCCACCGCCGTTCGCCCGCGGCGTGCCGCAGCTCCACCTGCTTGCGCTCGGTGATATCGAGCCACAGCGCGTACACACTGAGCAGCTTGCCCATAGAATCGAATTCAGGCACGTAACTGCCTGAAAAATAGGTGTGGACGCCATTCACGGGAAAGGCCACCTCGAAGGCAACCTGTTTGCCGGTGAGTGCGCGCTCGAAATAGTCTTCTACCAATGCGAAGACTTCGGGTGGCGCCACGTCGCGCAGGTGCAGGCCCAGCAACTGCTCGTTGCTGCGTCCCAGCCGCGCCGTGACCATGGCGTTGGCGAACAGGATGCGTCCTTGCGCATCGAACTGGATGATGATCCCGGAGATATTATTGGTAATCGCACGGAAGCCGCGCTCGCTGGTACTGACAGCTTCCTGGCCGGTTGTACCGCTGAGGACGGATGGCCAGATCCATTGGGCCAAAGTACGCCGCAGGCGGTTGATCGTTTCCATTACCATCGCTTTTCCGTCCAGGCTTGCCACGCAGTTGTCGTCGTGATGCGATTATAGACCGTGAGATTGTCTTCCAGAATGCCCTAGGAAACAAATATAGATTAATAGCAACATGCAGTTCTCACATCATGCGCTTGACTTGCAGCCGAGCTATTGCAGCTTAATTACCATCGACCGGGCACGCGCTTCCGGACGCGCCAATGGCGGCAGCGTTCGGCACATGCCTTGGCGTCATAGGCAATCGGCGCGAAACAGGAGTCGAATTTGACCAGCAAGGCCTAGACATGCGACCGAACGCCCACGATTGGCCGCCCCCGCTTCGGTCCTGGTGACATGATAAGGACCGTTCGAGCAAGGTGCCGCCCGCTGCGGCGAAGCCGCGTGACGGCCTCGATTTCGTCGACGGTCATGCTGAAATGACTGATCCCGAAATCGGTAATACCCTGCGTCTGAGGAGCGGCCCTGGATTTGGCACCGCCGGGCCCGCGAATCGCGCCCCTATCATCGCGCTGCCATCCTTGACTTGAGCCATGCCTCTATCTCGCAGCGGACCCATCCCGATGCCCGCGCTGACAGCTTGACCTGTTTTGGAAAATCTCCCTTCCGGATCGCCTTATAGATTGCGGCGCGCGACTTGCCGCATACCGCTGTAACTTCCGGCAGACGCATGATACTAAGTTCGGTAACTGGTGATTGATCGTACATTACGACCTCCGTGCAAGTAGTGGGGCCGCCGGCCCTGGCGGCAAGGAATGGCATGCAGGACAGCTTCGCCATCCTGAAGCGGCACAGGCAGCGAAGTGACTTCTCGCTGCCTGCCCGTTCAACACTACCGGTCACCGGTTGTCGATCAAGTGCTTCACGCGGCTTCGAACTCCCCGCCTGCTTCATCCGCCCTGTGGACCGCGCTTTCGACGTTAAGTGTCAAGGTCGTACCATCTCCAAGCCGCCACACGCCAGGGCTTTGGAGATTGGCTTCCCAGAGCGCCGCCAGCGTGCAGGTGTAGGGCCTTTCAGCGCCCTCCTGCCCCACTGTGCAGAAAAAGATGGGCGTCAGCTCCGGATCGGCTCCCCTTGTATGTGCTGACATGAACCGCGCGACAGGCAGTCCAATCCAGGCTTGCAGGTCGAACTCGGGATCAAGTTCACAAAACGCCCGGTATAGTCCTGGCAGCATCGTGAACAATCCCGCGGCAAAGGTGGTCCTTGCCGGCAGCGCTTCAATGGTTTCCTGGGCTGCCAGGTCGCGCCGCACGTCGAGGTTCCGCACTCGATGTTGATCGACGTATGCCTGCTTCGCCATCACCAGCTGCATGAAGATATCCGGCTTGGTGGCAAGCGATTCATATCGTGATCTAACAAACGCATCCTGGATCCTGTGCTGGACCCACGGCCAGTATTGGCTGATATGTGCTGGTCCTGCCTGCGGACGCCAATCTGATCGTGGATGCAATGGATGCTCGTCACGAGCACGTATTTCAGTGGTGACGACCAACCGCGGTGCCCACTCCCAGTTCATCGATTCCTTGACCGCTGTTTGATCCAGGCGTAGCGCCGGTGCCTGCGCTTTCACTGCACACAATATCGCCCACGCATGCGATGGCGATTTACCCTCGGAGAAATGCGCGATCAGCATGTTCGCCAGGTGGTCGCGGCAAAACTGGTGGTAAGGCGGCGCACCCCGTTCAGCAAAG
>DASVVD010000595.1:0-2405 GCA_036386715.1 Pseudoduganella sp. | reverse complement strand
AGGGCGTGCGCAGCCGCCAGCTGGTGCTGGGCAAGCTCCTGGCGCTGGCGGCATTCGCCGGCCTGGCGCTGCTGCCGGCCCTGGCCGCGCTGGCCTGGCTTGCCGCCGCCGGCCACGCGCCATGGCAGCTGGCCCTGCTGCTGGGTGCCGGCTATACCGGCTGGCTGCTGCTGTGGGCACTGGGCGTGGTGCTGGGTTCGCTGCTGGCCAGGCGCGGCCGCGATGCGCTGCTGGCGCTGCTCACCTGCTGGGCCGTGCTGGTGATCCTGCTGCCGCGCTGGGCGCCGGATATCGCCAATACCGCGGTGGCCCTGCCGACCCGCTTCGAGGATGCGATCCACGTGCAGCGCGAATACCTGGCGCTGGGCGATGCGCACAATCCGGACGATCCGAAATTCATCGCCTTCCGCGACGGGATGCTGAAGAAATACGGCGTCAGCCGGGTGGAAGACCTGCCCGTCAACTTCAAGGGACTGGTCGGCATGGAAGGCGAGCGCCGCTCGACCGAACTGTTCAACCGCTATGCGGCCGACGCGTTCGCGCGCCAGCAGCGCCAGGGCAAAATCATCGACGCTTTCGGCTGGCTGAGTCCCACGCTGGCGCTGCAACGGCTGTCGATGGCGGCCACAGGTACCGACCTGGCACATTATCGCGGATTCCTCGAACAGGGCGAACATTACCGCTACACGCTGATCCAGGGCCTGAACCGGCTGCAGGTCGAGCGGCTCGCCTATGCCGACGACACCACGCCGGGCAAGGAGAACCGCATCGCGCGCGCACACTGGCAGCAGTTCCCCGCGTTCGACTACCGGCCGCCGCCACTCGGCGAGACACTGCGGCGGGCGGCGCCGGCCGGCGCCATCCTGGCACTGTGGCTGGCGGGACTGGGCGCACTGGCATGGCTGCTGGCGGGCCGCCTGGAGAGGATCGCACGATGAACCGGCTGCTTTTCGAACTGCGCCTGATCATACGTTCGCGGCTGTCCGCCGGTGCGCTCGTGCTGCTGTTGCTGCTGTCCGCGCTGGCCGTCTGGTCCGGCATGCGCGAGGTGGAACGCCAGCGCCAGACCATCGCCCGGCTGGTCCCGCTGCACGCGCAGGACGTGGCCGCCCTGGCCGCGCGCCATCCCGACAGCGCGAACGCGGGCAGCGCCGCCTACTACACGTTCTACGACACGTGGGATGCGCCGACCGACGCGGCTTTCCTCGCGCTCGGCTTGCGCGACGTGGCGCCTTATGTGCTGCGCGTGCGCGCGCTCGGCCTGCAGGCCCAGCTCTACGAAGGCGAGACGTTCAATCCCGAAATCGCCCTGCCCGGCCGTTTCGACTTCGCCTTCGTGCTGATCTACCTGGCGCCGCTGTTCGTGATCGCCCTGCTGCACGACCTGGTGTCGGGCGAGCGCCAGTCCGGCCGCCTGCGGATGCTGCTGGCAATGCCTGGCGCCCGCGGGCTGTGGCGCCGCCGCGCGGCACTGCGCGGCGCGCTGCTGTTCGCCTGCCTGGCGCTGCCCGCATCGGCCGGGGCGGCGTGGTCGGGAACCGGCATTGGCGGCGCCGCCACGGTGCTGGCGGTGACGGCAGCCTACCTGGCTTTCTGGGTGGGGCTGTCGCTGCTGGTCGCCGCGCGCGGCTGGCACTCCGTCGCCAACGCCATGGCGCTGATGGGCGCGTGGACGGTGCTGACTCTGGTGCTGCCGGCGCTGGCCAACGTGGCGCTGATCCGGGCGATCCCGGTCCACCAGGGCGTCGACCTGATGCTGGCCCAGCGCGAGGCGGTGCACGGCGCGTGGGAAATCCCGCGCGACGAAACGATGCGCAGGTTCCTCGCCGGGCACCCGCAATGGCGGGACACGGCGCCGCTGCCGGCGCTGTTCCACTGGAAATGGTACTTCGCCTTCCACCAGCTCGGCGACGAAAGCGTGGCCGGCGCGGTGCGCGACTACCGCGACGGGCTGCTGGCAAGGCAGGCGTGGACCGGCCGGCTCGGCTGGCTGCTGCCGGGCGTCGGCGCCCAGGGGGTGCTGCACCGGCTGGCCAATACCGACCTGCCGGCGCAACTGGCCTACCAGGACGGCATTGCCGCGCACCACAAGGCAATCCGCGAGTTCTACTACGGCTACCTGTTCAACGAGCGCCGCTTCGGCACCGCCGATTTCGCCAGGCGGCCGGCCTTCGCACCCGCCGCGCCGCAAACGTCGGTCCCGTGGCGCGATGCCGGCGCCCTGTTCCTGCTGGCGGGCGCGGTGCTGCTGGCCGGGGTGGCCGGGCTGGGCCGGCTGGGCCTGTATGGCGGCCGGCCACGTGGCGGCAAACGGCAGGGCGGTGCCCTGCCCCGCCGCGAACTTTCCTGATCATTCGTCCTGGAGCACATCTTGCAAGTGAATACCCGCCGTATCCCGCCTGTGA
>DASVVD010000594.1:0-2940 GCA_036386715.1 Pseudoduganella sp. | reverse complement strand
GGTGCGCACCATCAGCACATCCGGGTTCACCGCCAGCACGCGCCGCTCCGCTTCGGCCTTGCTCTGGCCATACACGTTGAGCGGCGCCACCGGGTCGCTCTCCACATAGGCGGCACCTTTCGAGCCGTCGAACACCAGGTCGCTCGAGAAGCTCAGCAGGCGGATATCGTGGCGCGCGCAGGCATTGGCCAGCACCACCGGGCCATGCGCGTTTTCCCGCAGGCAGCGGTCCGATTCCTGCTCGGCATCGTGCACCCGCACGTAGCCGCCGGCATTGATGATGGCCCAAGGCCGGTGCCGCCGCACCGCGGCCTCCACCGAGACGGGATCGGCGATATCCATCTCCTGCCGCGTGAGCACCTTGAAGGCGAGATTGCGTTCCTCGCAGATGCGGGCGAATGCGCTGCCCAGCGTGCCGGTGGCACCGCTGATCAGGATCGGCTGCACCGGGCGATGCACGCCGTTGCGTTCGGCCGGCAGTGCCGCCACGGTGGCGCTGGTGGCCACCGGCGGGCACAGGAAGCGGCCGGGCCGGCGCCACCAGCCCAGGCCCTGCAGCACCGGCGACGACGGCGCACGGCCGCTGGCCAGTTCCTGCATCAGCCTTGCCAGCGCGGTGGGGCGCGGCTCGGGCGAGCGCAGGTCGTAGGCGCCGTTCTCGTAGTAACCGCGGCATTCGGTGACGAGGCAGTTCCAGTCGTAGGAGCCGAGCAGCGACCACACGGTGACGGCGCGCAGGTCGGCGCCCTTGCGGCGCACATCGTGCGCCGCGTTCCAGACTTCGTACAGCCAGCGCAGCTGGTCTTCGCGGTTGGCGTCGATGTGCGCCTCGGTGACCGCCATCGGCAGGCCGTAGCGCTCCCAGGTTTCTTCCAGCAGCGGGCCGATGCCGGGCGTCGGCGTGGCCAGCGCGCGGGCGGTCTCGATGTCGGCAAAGCCGTGCGGGCCCACGTGCTGGGCCGGGTAGCGGTCGCCGCGGTGATCCAGCCAGCGCTCGCTGGTGATGTAGTAGTTCAGGCCCATCACGTCCGGCGGGCAGGGATTGTCGCGGAACCACAGCACTTCCTCGGCCGTGATGCCGCTCTTCAGGAAGTACTTCCACAGCGCGTGGTCTTCGTCGACCATGCCGCACAGCAGGTCCCAGGCGAGCCAGCGCCGTTCGTTGTAGAAGTCGGCCCACTCGGCCATCTCGGGAGTGCTGTAGGTCTTGCCCAGGTCGTCCGTCTGTACCAGCTTGGCGTTGGGATTGACTTCGCGGATCGCCCGCATCGACAGCACCACGCCCTTGCACTGGTTGATCAGGGCCTGCAGGAACGTGAGATCGTCGCGGCCATGCGGGTACCAGACGCCGTACAGGCCGGCAAAGCGTGCCGTGGTACAGGGTTCGTTGACGGGCGTGTAGTACTCGACCCAGGGAAAGCGCCGTGCCACCGCACCGGCGAACTCGGCCAGCCTGGGGCCGAATTGCGGATCGACGAGGCTGGTATCGCGCGGGCCGCTGCCGTGGTGCACGAGGCCCACGATCGGATTCACGCCCAGGTCGCGCAACGCCGGCAGGCGTTCGTCGGCCCATGTCCAGTCGGCACTTTCAACGCCGTCGGGAGCCGTCAGCTCCCACAGGACAGGGTAGCGGATCGCAGTGATGCCCAGCGCCGCGAAGCGGTCCAGGTCACCGATCCGCTCGCCATGGCCGTTCTGGTCCATCTGGCTGAAATATTGATCGCGCACGCGGTTGACCGTACCTTCCAGTCCGCCCCAAAGCTCGATCCCTCGGGTGTGGAATGCGTCATCTTTTTTCATATAGTTGGTGAGCTAGTCGAACGAGCGGCAAAGTATGGCAAAAAAAATCGAAGGCCGGCGCTGTATTGCCGGACGTCACTGAACAGTTGCCGGGATCCACGCCTCACGCCGCCGCGCAGCGCCGGCCGGGGCAAGATGTGCGCGCTGGCGGGGATTGCTTCGGTACACTCTCGCGAGCAAAAGAGAGTAGGAGAGTGCATGCGTTACGTTTTGTTGGGCAACACGATCCAGGAGTGGGCCACCGCGCTGGCCGTGGCGGTCGCCGCCGCGGTACTGATGATCGTGCTGCGCACCTTCCTGATACACCGGCTGGCCGCGGTTGCCGAGCGCACCGAGACACGGGTGGACGACTGGTTCCTGCGCATGCTGCGCAATACCTACAGCATCTTCATCGTGATCCTGGCACTGTACCTCGGCTCGCTGATGCTCGAGCTTGCGGCCAAGTACGACGTCATGCTGTGGCGCGTGGCCGTGACCTCGATGCTGGTGCAGGCGGCAGTGTGGGCCGATACCGGCGTGCGGGCCTGGCGGGCACGCTACCGCCAGGCTGCCATCGGCGGCACCGACAGCGTGGCCAGCATCGCTTCGACGGCGATCATCGACTTCGTGCTGCGGCTGGCCGTCTGGGTCGTGTTCATGCTGATGATCCTCGATAACCTGGGCTTCAACATCACCACGCTGGTGGCCAGCCTGGGGATCGGCGGTATCGCGGTGGCGCTGGCCGTGCAGAACATCCTCGGCGACCTGCTCGCTTCGCTGTCGATCGTGCTGGACAAGCCGTTCGTGGTGGGCGACTTCATCATCGTCGGCGAGTATCTCGGCACCGTCGAATACATCGGCCTGAAGACGACGCGCCTGCGCGGCCTGGGCGGCGACCAGGTCATCTTCGCCAATGGCGACATCCTCAAGGCGCGCATCGGCAACCAGACCCGCATGTTCTCGCGCCGCGCCGCGTTCATCCTGCGGGTGCGCTACGGCACGCCGCCGGACAAGCTGGCCGAGGTGCCGGAAATGGTCAAGCAGATCATCCTGGGACTGGAAGCCACTGCGTCGTTCGAGCGCGCCCACCTGATGCAGCTGGGCGAATGGTCGATCAACTACGAGGTGGTGTACTGGATCAAGACCGCCGATTACTTTGTC
>DASVVD010000593.1:0-11329 GCA_036386715.1 Pseudoduganella sp. | reverse complement strand
TCGGGTGGTGCGAACGAGGTAGGCGCGACATGCGCGGACTGGCCTGGCTGGACAGGGAGCGCGACGTCCTGCGCCGGTACCGGCTGTGGAGGTACCACCCTCGCAAACGAATCACGCTCACGTTGCTGCACGTGCGCTACGCGCCATTGGCCTTGATCGACCACCAGGTAGACGTAGGACTGGTCGACCAGGTCCCGTTCGTCGTCCTGCCAGGCCTTGATCCAGATGCGCATCTCCCGGCCGGGGACGCGTAGTGCCGCGGGCGCGAGACCCAACGCTGGCGGCGAGGAAGTACGTTGTACTGATGCGGAAATGCTGGCTTCACCGGTCGTCTTGCTCGCCGGACCCGTCCGGCCGCGCTGCGCGGGCGAGTTATTCGCGATTGAATTGTGGTAGGTCGCCGACAGCGATTCGCAGTGCACCCCCACGGGAGCCTTGCATGCGAAATGTTTGGTGCCGCCGAGGCCGGACATGTCGGCGCAGCCTCCAAGGAACGCCAGGACGATGGTCGAAAGGCAGTGGATCTTCATGGACTACTCCTTGTGCGTGCCTGTTGTCGTGCTGCGCGGGGCTTTGAAATGCAGAGCGATTTCGTCTGCCGAGACATAGCCTTCGATGCGCTCCCCGGAGGGAAAGATCAGGGTCGGCGTCCCCTCGATGCCTAGGCGCTCCGCCAGCGTCCTGTTGCGGGCGAGCGGGTTTGCGCATGACGCTGCGGCGCCGGTTTGCAGCTGGCCGCGCATGGCGGCCTTCCATGCCTGCTGGCGATCCGGCGCACACCACACCGCCTGGGGCAGTGCAGTTCCCAGGAAGGGGACCATGAAGTGATAGACCGTGGTGTCGGGCAGCTTGGCCAGCTCGGCGTCTAGCCGCCGGCAGGAGGGGCAGGCGGGATCGCTGAACACGACAAGGCTCTTTGCGCCAGAGCCGTGCGTAGACTTGATGGCATCGCCCAGTGGCAGGCGCGCTGCATCGATTTTCGATGGTGACGCCGGTGTTGGTGTTTCCCGCCTGGCTACCGTCAGGTCCTTTCCCGCATTGGCGTCGTAGAGGTGTCCGAACAGGAAGTAGCGAGGCATTGCTGCTGACACATACGCCACGTTCTTGCCCATCCATACTTCGTAGAGACCCGGTATTTCCGATGACCGCACAGCGTCGAAGCTGGTATTCGGGTAAGTCCGGCGCAGCGTGGAAAGCAGTGAGTCTTTCTCGGCGCCATGCCCGTGCGGCATGGCTAAAACAAGTGCCAGAGCAAATGGCAACGCGTTAGCCGTCTTCATTCTGTCCTCCATCGTCGATGTCCTGCAGCTCGACCTGGCCGCCGGAAGCAGGAATGGTGCTGCCCTTGGTGATGACTACCTCAACCTTCCTGTCCGCGTCGACTTCCACGACCGGGAAGGTTTGTTCCGCCAGACGAATGTAGTAATTGGCCAGGTTGTCCAGGGCCCTCCCGACTCCGCCCGCCATGCCGCGCCGGATCTGCTCACCGGTTCCGCCGGAATTCGTGGCCAGCGTGCCGAAGGGCGACGTCGTATAGCTCGTTCCGCCCTGTGCGAAGCCCTGGCCGATACCGCCGACGATCCCGGCGCGCAGCGCATTGGCCAGGAGCTGGCCTTGCTTGGTGACCAGCCGGCCACGCAGACCCAGCTTGCCGTCCTCTCCGTACAAATTCCCCTGGATCGGCATTTCAAGTGCGCTGCCGTCATTGCGTACACAGGAGAGGGTGGCGGTGCGCGCATACACACGCTCGGAGCTGATGTCGCCCCAGCCCGCGGCCACGACGAAGCAATCCTTGACCTCCGAACGGTAACGATTGGGCAGGATGGCGTTGTCCGTCAGGCGGACGAGGATGGGCAACGGATTGCTTTGCGCTTGCCCCCCGGTCGGCGCGTCGATCCCGCCGAGCAGCACGCCTGACGTAAAGCTGACCGGAAGATACGTCTGTGGAACCTTCTCGTCCTCGGGGGCTGGTTTTGCCGATGTACCTTTCACCTTTGGCCCTGACATGCCTTTTCCATCGTCCGATTTGAGACTGATTCGAACGACAGGCGCTTCGACGTCCATCGCGCCGGAGGAATGCGGGGCATTGCCGATTGCTGCAGGTGTGCTGCCGGGCACCGATGTAGCCAGCGGCGAGGACGGAGGGTAGCCGCCTGCCTGGTCGGCTACGGCCACTGGTGCTCCGGGCTGCTGGACCGGCGCAGGAGGTGGCGGCTGCGCAGGCGGTGTAACTTGGGGCACGCCCTCGGCGGCATGCTTCTCGAGGTCGGCCAGGCGTTTCTGCAGCGCATCGTCGACGTTATTGCGCTCGGCTTCCTTGCGCTGCTGCGACTCCACATCTGCTTTCAACCGGGCGACTTCACGGCCGGCAGTGCCGATCCACGCCTCGCGGGGGTCGATTTCACCCGGAGGCTGGATGCCTAGATTGGTCGTCTGGGCCTTGACGCTCTTCTTCACCTGGACGGCTGCCGTGTCTGGCTGGCCAATGGAGAAAACCAGCCATAGCGCACCGATACCAACTACGGCCACGGCACCGAGATTCAGGAACTGTCGGGATCGATGCGACATGCCTTCATAGGCTTGCTGCAGTTGCGAGATGAGCTTCATTGCTGCTCCTCGTGACGGATGACGTAGACCGCCGTGCTGTCACCCGGGCGCAAATTGAAATTCTCGATGGCGACGGCAATCACGCCTGCATCTTCCCGATCGAATTCCTGTTCCGTCAGCGTCATCAGCGCGGTACTGGTATTCGTCAAGCGATATCGTTCGCCCAGGAAGCCTCGGCCGCGATAGCTGCGCGTGAGTGCGAACGAAGCCTCCCGCCACAGCTGGAGTGGCACATTGACATCCTCGGCCAGCACGTCGTTCGGTGTTCGTTCCGTCAGCATGGCCTTCAGCATGGATTTGATGCCCTTGACATGGCTCGCCGGTCTCGATCGGGCGCCATCGCCGGATCGGGTGGATTTCGGCATCGATGTGTCGAACAGGACGATGGTGTCGGACGGGACGTCGGCCTTGCGCATGACGAGCGTATAGGTGGCGCGGTCTGTCGAAACGAACAGGTTGATCGGCTTCTTCCCCTGGCCCAGTGGGCGCAGGTAGACTTCGCCCTTCGACATGTCGCAAGTGATCGATGCTTCCGCGCCGGGGCTGGAGCCCTGCGAAGGAACCGGGGCTGCTGTCGCAGGACTTTCGGCACTGGCTGTGCAGCCGCTGGCGGAATGAATTTTCCCCACAATGCCGGTGATCATTGCATCCTCCACGCGGATGCGCGTGACCTCCCGCTCGGAAATGACGGCTTCCACGGCGAGGCCATCGCGCGCTTCCTTGCGCTGGGTGGCGCCGCAGTCGAGGCTACCCGCCGCCAGGAACAGGAGTGCCGCTGCGCGGTAAGCTTGCTTGTGCATGGTGTTCGAGCTCCATAAATCGGGCCAGATGGGTCCTGCCGCCCTGATGGTTGAAGGCGACTTCATATGTCCTGGCAACCGGCGGTGTCGCATTGCCGTTGATCTGTGTGTGCAGCAAGCCGGTAATCCTGAGCGTCTGCTTTTCTTCGTCGGGCGTTAGTTGCTGGGGCAGGAAATAAGTGCTCGCGTTGAGCCGCTTGAGCCGTTCGCCTTCCAGTTCCTGCCGCTGCTTTAGCGTGCCGACGATGTCAGGGGAAACCAGCCCGAGCAATGCACTCTTCTTCCATTCGATGGAGCTGGGTGCCGCATCCAGGATGAGCCAGGCGACGTAGCCGCCCATCTGCTCGAGGTAGGCGTTGCCGCACCTGTCCCCCTGGCACCAGAAAGCTGCGCTGACGTTGGGAGGAACGACAACGACACGCTCCGAACCAACGGCTTTGTAGAGCGCCACTGCCATTACCAGAAGCGTGCAGGCGAGTAAGCTGATTACGCCTGACCTGTGCCTTAGCGCACGCTGCAAATCCTTGAGCGTAGCCTCGTAGTCATCGTTGTTCATGGTGTTTTCCCGTTAGCCGATCATTCGCTGGATGTGTGCCGGTGGGGTCTCGCGCAGATGTGTCAGCGGTGAGGCGGGTAGCATCCAGTGCATCCAGTGGAGCGCAAACGCCTCATGCTTGTCCGCCTTCAGCTTGCTCAACTTCCGGCTCAGGAAGATGCCGGTTGCAAGGCAGATGAAGAACGCGATGCGGCTGCCGGCGATCCATCCGAGATACAGGAAAAACAGGACGGGAAAAGCCACGTCGATATCCCATAATCCGATCTTCCAGGGATCGTCGAGGCGGCCGGGAATGTAGGTATCGTCGCTGGTCATGGCTGTTCCCGTGGTAGTACGCTAGATGACTGCGCCCATGATGGCGCCGCCGATCAGCAGGCCGACCGCGCCGAAAATCATGACGCCGATGTAAAACAGCACGGGGCCAAGATTTCGCAGACCGGCAAGCGAGATGAACGCGACACAGAAGGATATGAAACCGACGATGCCCTTGAGGCCGGGTGTCAGGGTGGATAGCTGGGTCAGGGCGGAGGTGAGGGGCCCCGCGATGCCCGTGAATGCTTCCAGGTCGACGGCGAGCGAAGGCCCGACAAGGAAAGCAGACAGGATGGCCAGGATCGCGCCAAGGACAGGCATCCGGCGAGATACCGACCTGGGCCGGGGAATCTGGCCAGCTGCGGCGATGTGCATGGTACGCATGTAAACTCCCAAGTAAGCGACAACGATGATGAAGTGGCGGAATATCCTCGACAATCCGGGCGGAGGGCCACGCGCGAACGCCAGGCGGGCTTTTGCCAGAGTGGTGGTACGCAGCAAGCGGGACGCGTCGGCCGGCCTGGCACGCAAGACCTCTTTGACCTCGATGTTGTTCGCCGGGGTCGTCATGGCAGCTCCTCCTGGGCGGAGTCGATCAATGCGATATCGACGCGCCGATTCAATCGGCGGCCGGTCGCGTTGGCGTTGGTGGCCACGTAACAGCACATTGCCTTGGCCTCGACGTCGACTGAGACGCCAGCGAGTGCCGGCATTGCCTTGATGTAGCTGGAGACGGCCGCCGCGCGGTCCTCAGCCAGGCGTCCGTTCTGTGCTGGAGTGCCAGTGGCGTCGGTATGTGCGGCGATGCGTACGTGCCGCACTGGCGAGCTGGCGACAAGCGAATCGATGGAACGGCGCGCCTCCATATTCAGGATTGATCTGCCGCTGTCGAAGTAGACGCTCAGGACATCGATGGGGCTGGCCGAGGACTTTGGTACCGAGGGCGCAGTGCGGGCATTGGTCGAAGGCGATTCTCCGATTCTTTTTGCCGTGTGTGCATCAGAGGGTGTCTGGTGCTTGGCGGTCACCACAGGACACGCTGGCGGCACGCACAGTCCAAATTGTGCTGCATTGCCAAAACCCACCTGCGCGACCAGGTGTGGAGCCGGTGCGGGCCTGTAGGCAAGTGGTGCCTGAGGAAGTTTGCTGGACAACAGCGTGCATCCGGACGTCACGAGCGGGCACAGCAAGGCGAAAAGCGGTCGGATCGGGATCTGGTTCATCGCAAGCTCACGAACTGCATGGTCTGCTCTGTTGGCAAGGTGAGCCGCTGGAGCGAGTGCGTGGTACCTTTTTGCTTGCCACGCAGTGCTGGATGCATGGCCCGGTAGACGCGCCATGCGTAGGCCTTACGGGCTGCTTGGCATGCGTTCCCCTTGAGGCGGGTGCATGCGGCGTTGTATGCGCCGACCGCTTCCCAGGTCGTGCCAAAACGGCTGAATTTTTCCTTGAGGATGCGAGCGCCGGCCCGCAGGTTGATGCACGGATCGAAAAGATCGGCTTCGGATATGCCCAACTGCTTCAGGACTCGTGGTTCCGTGTTTACGCCGACGAGGCCGATATCACGCGTTCCCGTGACGTGCTGATGCGATGCGTTGACGGCGTATGGCCGCATCGACGATTCCGTCCGGGCAATCGCCTGAAGCAGGGCGACCGACGTGCCGCCTTCTGCCGCGGCGCGCTCCCAACAGGCTTCCGAGGCCAGGGCAAGCGGCGTGGTCGATAAAAGCATTATGAAAGACAAAAGGCGCATGGCGGATACCTTTGGCTGTGGCTTGGATGTCATATTCCGCGATGGCGAAATGCGAGCAGCGAATCAGTCGGGTAATCCGCCGTAGGGGCGGGAGGGTAAGTACTGCGCCCGGAGGCGCTTCACGCTCTACGCGATCGCACCGGCACGCCTGGCAGTGTTTTGCCGGGCATGGGCAAGTATCTGATGCTTGGCATCTGCTCGCTCCAGGGCAAGGTGCACGCACGCGGTCGTGAAGTGGTCGAGGTTGAATCGTGGGTTCGGGTGGCGATTGCGCGGAGAACGCTGCAACGCAAGCAGTAGCTCATACTGCGTCCGCCAGATTTCGGACGCATGGCGCGGCGTGTCGAGCTCGCGCAGAAGAAGGCATGTATGCACGTGCCGGAAGATCTGGTCGGCTGCATCGTCGTCGGTGAACACTACCGTGATACAGGCGCTGATCAGGTCGGGGGTGCGGAACTTGGGTGAATGGTTGTCCGCGTCGTGATAGATCCGGTCGAGCCTTTCGTATTCGTCCATCCAGACCAGTGTCGTCACAGTGGGGCTGAATACTGGGCCATGCACAGAGGTTCCTTGCCGGTTGGGCTGGGACCTTCTGAACGGCTGCGCTTGGCGGTTGGTGTCCATATCGTTCGCTTGATTAACGGGCCTTGGATTGGGTTCATCGTAGGCTTCGTTCCCGTTTAATGCGGCCCGAAATGCCGTAGCAAAATCGGGTCAATTCTTAGTCGGCGCATGGATTAAGGGGGCTGGATTGCCAGTGTTTGTATTGTCCATCACCACGTTTGGTGAATCCGGAAAAGATTCCGCCAGGGTCTGCAGCAAGCAACCGCGTGTTCCGCTCCGGCATGCGATGCGACTGAGCTTGTGCCTGTCAGACGCGCGGTCAGCGAAGTCAACTACCCCACGAGCCATGACAAGAATGTCGTTGTTACGACTATGTATTCAGTCAGATAAACCCTGGCGTCGGCGTCGCGCAGGCACCAGGTCCTTGATGACCGTCTTCAACCGATCCATTGGGCCAGACGGGGCCGGCTGTACGATCGGTTCGAGCAGAAAGTCGCGGTTGATGCTGGCAGCGTCGGTGGCATGGAGGCGTATCGCGCCGCCGGGTTCCGGATAATCGAACACTAGGCCGATCGGCATATTGCGCAGTAATGCGCCCACGAGAAAACCGCGCAGCTTGTACTGGGCCATTCCGTACACCTTGTAGTGCTGGCCGTCCTTCAGGCAACGCCGGTATGCTTCCGCTTGCTCCCGCGAGATGAACAGTGGAATTTTTACCGGAAAATCATCCGGGAAAGCGTAAAAATTGCCGTCCGGAACGCCAACCTGCGAGAGTGCCGCGATATACCAGAACGGCTCGCCTACACAATGTTCTTCGGGTATGAACGCAGCATGGATCTTGCTGCCGACAATTTGCCCCAGCGATGGAAGCTCCTCTGCAGTCAAGGTCAATATCCCATGCCGCTTTGCGACCTCGAGTGCGCCGGACTGGTAACCCGCCCGCGATACGAATACTCCCACCACCTCGTCGCCGATGTTTTTAATCTTTTGATGGAATAGCAGAACTTGGCCTTGGTCGACCGGTTTGCGCCAATTTTTGCATTCGACAGCGACCCGGTGGCGTACGCCAGCGTGTACAAATTCATAATAGATATCGATTTCGTACGATTCGCGCTCGTTGATACGAAACACCGTGTTGCGCGAGACCTGGATTTTCTCTCCACGCAAATTCAGAATCGCGTCGTACACGAAGTGAACGTAACTTTCGAAAGTGGCGCCCTTGTTCATTCGGCGGTATCCATAAAGAGTTTCCAGGCCGGAGCCGGTTAGCGCTTTCGGGCGACGGGGCCAGGTGGTGAAGCGCAGTGAATCCCGGCAGCAGGCAGTGCACAGTACCTCTGGAAGCTGTCCCGGCCGTTGCGCGACGATACTGTACCAGTTCGGCCAGGGGAAAAGCGATGACATGGCGCATCGTAGTCCGCCGGCGAGCATGCACGCGGTGGCGCGGCGGTTGGCCGACGCCGTCGAACGGGACGACGTGCCGCCCTCGCTGCTGGAAGTCAAGCTGACCGGATTGCAGGGGATTGCGTCAGCGCTGCGCTGTCCGGCGCCGACGCACTGGCTCTGCCCAGATGCGGCCTCTTGGTGGTTCCGCGCCTAGTGGTCGCGTTGCAGCTCCACTCTTTTACCGTCGCGAAGCCTTGGTTTGCTGCCCCGTGCCATTGAGGGGCCGCTTCGACCTCCCATTCTTCACAGATATAAACTAGTATTGATTACCAATAACCATTGATAACTATCAATAGGAAAGCCGAATGCAAATTCGCCAACTGAAAGTGACTAATTTTCGTGGCGTCGCCGCCATGGTCTGGACTCCGCGGGACGCGTTCTGTTGCCTCATCGGGCCCGGAGATTCCGGCAAATCCACGATTTTGGACGCAGCCGAGGCGGTCCTCAACTCGCGCTGGTTTTCCTTCTCGGAATCGGACTTTTTTGCGTGCGACACCAGCAACCCCATCGAAATCGAGGTGACCGTCGGCGAGCTGTCGAAGGCGCTGAAATCGGACGAACGCTTCGGCCTATACATGCGCGGCTGGACCCCGGAAGGCACCTTGCGGGACGAGCCGGAGGACGGGGACGAGCCAGCGCTCACCGTCCGGCTCAGCGTGGACGCCACGCTCGAGCCTGTATGGGAAATCGTCTGTGACCGGGTGGAGACGCCCAGAACGATTTCGAACCGAGACCGCGCCTTGTTTGGACTGGTGCGCCTCGCCGGCGACGACGCGCGGCACCTCACTTGGGCCCAAGGCTCGGTCCTGTCCCGGATGACGGGCGACAGCGCCGAGGCCGGGGGCCGGCTCGCCGAGGCCTACCGCGCCGCGCGCGACAGCGCGCGGTTAGACGAGATCGAGTCGCTCGCCTCTGCGGCGTCCAAAGCGGAGGGCCACGCGAAAGAGCTCGGCGCGTATGTCGACGGGACATACGCGCCCGGCTTGGAGCTGGGACGCTCAGGGCTGTCGTCGGGCTCAATCGCCCTGCACGACAGCGGCGTTCCTTTGCGCCTTGCCGGGCTGGGCACGCGCCGCTTGGCCACCTTGGGCATTCAGAAGTCCGCCATCGCTGAGGGGGCGATCATCCTCATCGACGAGATCGAGCACGGCCTCGAGCCCCACCGCATCATTGGCGCCATCTCCCAGTTGAAAGCCGACCAAGGCGTCGCCGAGCTGGTCGGGGGCCCCGTTGGCCAAGTGATCATGACGACACATTCCGACATCGCCTTGGGCGAGACGGGTGGCAAAGGCCTGTATGTCGTGAACTCCTCACGGCCGGATCGGACGACGAGCCCTCTCGCGGCGAAAGCGCCGGCTCCGATCATCGCGCTACTGCGCCACACGCCGCGGGCCATGTTCGCCCGCCGCATACTCGTGACCGAGGGCATGACCGAGGTCGGCATGATGACGGGCGTGCGGGAAATGTGGCCACCCCGCCATGGAAGAAAGCCGATTGAGCACCTCGGGGCCGCGATCACGGACGGGAACGGGGGCCAAGCTTGCGAGCTCGCCTTGGCGCTGCGCGCGCTGGGCTACGCGGTTGCCCTTTTTCGCGATTCGGACGTCGCGTTGAAGCCCGACGAGATCGCAGCTCTGGCCGAGGCCCGCCTGCCAGTCTTCGAATATGGCGACTCGCTCAACACCGAGCAGGCCATATTCAACGCGGCGAGTGACGAGGAGGTCGAGGGCCTGTTGGCCTATATCAGGACCGAACGCGGGGATGCGGTGACCGACAACTTGGCGCCGCAAATTCCTGGAATGAACCGGGTCAATGCGCTCGCCCCGTTCAAAGAATGGAGCGCGGCCTTCGGAAAGTCGGGCGCGAAACTGCGCGAAATTATCGCCGAGGTCGTTGGTCGAAAAAAGTGGTTCAAGGATCAACGGATTGGCCGAGGCTTGGCTCCGCATGTTTGGAAAGCCGCCATGTCCGCTCCCGGCTCGCCCTTGGCTCTGGCTCTTGCCGCCGCCGAGGAGTGGCTCTATGGCTAACCCGGCCGACTTGGCGCGCCTGAGGTCCGGCGCCGTCGTCGCGCCGGCGGGCCATGGCAAAACGGAAGTCATCGCCAACGTCGCCGCGCTCGGCATGCGGGCCTTGGTCTTGACGCACACGCACGCCGGAGTGCACGCGATCCGCTCCCGGATGAGGCGCTTGGGCATTCCATCGGGCGCGGTGTCGGTCGACACGATCTCGGGCTGGTGCATGCGCTACGCCAACGCCTTCCCCAAGGTGGCCAAGCCGCCCGAAGGCATGCCGAGAAACAATGAAGAATGGGATCAGCTTTACCTCGGAACCATTCTCGCCTTGCGCATCCAAGCGGTGCGGGAAGTGGTCGCCGCCTCCTACGACCGCATCCTCATTGACGAGTATCAGGACTGCCACGCGCTTCAGCACGAGCTCGCCGTAGCCTTGGCCGAGATCGTCCCCACCTTGATCTTTGGCGATCCCATGCAGGGCATCTTCGAATTCGCCGGCGCCACATTGAACTGGGAGGGCTATATCCACGGCGACTTCCCGTTGGCGGGAAGCTTGGACACGCCCCATCGCTGGAACGGAAAAAATCCCGACCTGGGCACTTGGATTGCGCGGACCCGCGACAAGCTCATCGCAGGCGAACCCATCGACCTCATGGATGGCCCCATCGCCTTCAGGCAGTCCGACGACGCCTTCGACATGGGCCTTCTCTTCGATGGGATCGAGAGGCGGGATGGTTCGCAAGCCGCCATCCATTGCCGCAGAGGCGTGAGCAACCAGCTCGCCCGGGCGTCCAATGGAGGATTTCAGGCCATAGAGGAAATGGCCGCCACCCGGTTGCATGCCTTCGCCGCGGCTTGGGATGCCTCGCCGGAAAACGGGGGTCGTCTCGCCGCCGTCAAGGCCTTGATTGAGGAATGCGTGAATAAGAAGCGCGCCGTTGACGGCGTGGCGCCCGATCCGGACGACCAAGCCGTCGCGGACGAGATGAACGCGATAGCGAAGACCTTTGCGGAGGGCAACGGCGCGGCCCAATTGATGCGACTGTTCGCTCTCGCGCGCAAGCGTCCGCGGTGGAGGATCTTCCGCGGAGAAATTTGGCGCGACGCCGAGCGCGCGATCGCCGAGGTGGACGCCGGCCGCTGCGATACCATGACCGAGGCGGCCGGCGTCGTGCGCCAACGCATGACGAATTCGGGCCGGCGTCTTCCAAACCGGACAGTGTCGACGCCTCTACTTTTGAAAGGATTGGAGTTCGACCACGTTGTCATTCCCGAC
>DASVVD010000592.1:0-2620 GCA_036386715.1 Pseudoduganella sp. | reverse complement strand
CTGCGCCAGGTGCCGGTCGGCCGTGCGGCAGGGCTGGATTTCGCCGCTGCGCTGCGGGCCTTCCGCCATGCCGATCCGGACGTGATCATGGCCGGCGCCCTGCCCGACCGGGAAACCGCCGGCCTGGCCATGGAGGCGGCGCTGGCGGGCCGGCTGGTGCTGGCGGCACTGCCGGCGCGCGGTGCGCCGGAAGCGGCGCTGCGGCTGCTCGAGCTGGGACTGGACCCGTTCGGCGCCGCCGACACGCTGCTCGGGGTGCTGGCGCAGCGGCTGGTGAAACGCTTGTGCACGGCCTGCCGGCAGGCCTATCACCCCGGCGCGGCGGAGCTGGACCTGCTGCTGACGGAATACTGCGAGGAGTTGCAGGCGGCGCCTTCCAACGACATGGCTGCCGACGCCGGCATCGATGCCGCGCGCGGCCGCGTGCTCGCCGGCTGGCGCGACAGCCATGGCGGCGCCGACGGGCGCTTCACACTGTACCGTGCGATGGGCTGCGCCCGCTGCCATGGCGGCTACCATGGCCGTGCCGGCCTGTTCGAGCTGATGGTGGCGGGGCCGCACACCACCGGCCAGCTGGCCCGGCGCCCCGACGCGGTACAGTTGCGGGCAGCGGCGCTGCAGGACGGCATGCGCACGCTGAAGATGGACGGCATCGGCAAGGTGCTGGCCGGGATCACGGATATCCGGATGGTGCGCGCGGCCTGCGCGCGGTAAGGACAGGCATGGAAAAACTCAGGGGGATGGTGACGGAGCTGCGTCGCGGAAAAACCGTCTCGCACAACCCGAAGACCGGTACCAGCGTGATGCATGCGGCGGTGTTCCGGCTCGACGGGCAACTGGTGAAAATCGTCTCGTCTGCCCCGCTCGTGATCGCCGAAGGCCAGGAGCTGCTGGTGGTCGGGCGCCGCCGCGCGAAGGTGTTCGCCGCCTATGCGCACCGTAACCTCAGCACCGGCGCCGAGGGCCATGAAAGCTGGGCCACGCGGCTGGTGGTGACGATCCTGGTCGTGACGGCCGCGCTGTGGCTTGGCGGATGGCTGGGCGGCGACTACGCGGTGGTGTTCGGCATCACCTTCATCGCGCTGGGCGTGGCGATGGCCTGGCGCTCGCTGGAAGTGGTGCAGGCGATCGTCATGCTCAAGCGCTGAGCGCGCTACAATCGGCGCATGAACTTCCTCGACTTCGATGCCCTGCTGACGCTGGCCGCGCAATCCGATACGATCGATCTGCCGTGCGAATGCGTGATCCATCGCGCCGATGGCTGGATCAGCCGCCCGGCCACGCTGGACCCGGCGCAGCTGGTGGCGGTGGGCACGCTGGTGGCGGATCCGTTCGCGGAGGCGACGTTTGCCGAGTACCATCCGGACGGCACGCGCTACGACAGCCCGGACGCACCGATCGCGCCGCGCTGGTACCCGTATAACCGCTGCGAGGCAACGCATTGCCGCAATTGCGGCCGCGCCTATCTGCGCTACACGGAGGCCGGCGGTTACTTCGTCGATCCGCGCATGCGCGCACTGCGCGCCGGGCTGCTGGTCGATGCCGCGCTGGAAGACTGATCCGGCAGGGGATCGCCCGGCAGCGGGTCGTCCGGACCTGCGGCGGCGCGCTGCGCATAGCGCTGCGCCAGCACGGCGCACACCATCAACTGGATCTGGTGGAACAGCATCACCGGCAGGATGATCATGCCCAGCGAGGACGTGGCGAACAGCACTTTGGCCATCGGGACGCCGGAAGCCAGGCTTTTCTTCGAGCCGCAGAACACGATCGTCACTTCATCGGCGCGCGAAAAGCCCAGCCTGCGGCTGGTGTACGACGTCAGTGCCAGCACGATCGCCAGCAGCACGCAGCAGACCACGCCCAGCGTGACGAGCACACCGGGCGAGAGCTTGTGCCACAGCCCTTCGTTGACGGCTTCGGAAAAGGCGGTATAGACCACCAGCAGGATCGAGCCCTGGTCGAAGTATCGCAGCATGGGCTTGTGGCGGTCGACCCAGTTGCCGATCACCGGCCGCAGCAGCTGGCCGGCGACGAACGGCACCAGCAGCTGCAGCACGATGGCCAGCACCGCGTCGCCGGTCGAACGGCCGGCGTGGCCCTGCATGATGAAGGCGGAGACCAGCAGCGGCGTGATGAAGATGCCGGCGAAGTTCGAGGCCGACGCGCTGCAGATCGCCGCCGGCACGTTGCCGCGGCCCAGCGCGGTCAGCGCGATCGACGACTGTACCGTGGACGGCAGCATGCACAGGAACAGCAGGCCCATGTACAGGTCGGGCGTGAGCAGCAGCAAGGCGACCGGCTTGAAAAGCAGCCCCAATACCGGAAACAGCACGAACGTGGAGCACAGCACCAGCAGGTGCAGCCGCCAGTGCGTCATGCCGGCGATGACGGCCTGGCGCGACAGCTTGGCGCCGTGCAGGAAGAACAGCAGGCCGATCACGACCGTGGTGGTGTCGCCGAAGACCACGGCAGCCTGCCCGGTACACGGCAGGATGGTGGCGACGGCGATGGTGGCGAGAAGGATCAGCGTGAAACTGTCGGGCCGGAATTTTGCAAGGGACGATATAACGGAAGGCATCCGGCATTTTAGCGCAATCAAAAATAGGAAGCCGCGGCTTCC
>DASVVD010000591.1:0-3546 GCA_036386715.1 Pseudoduganella sp. | reverse complement strand
TACCAGCACATGGCGGCCGATGCGGCCATCTCGCTGGGCGTGGTGATGTCGGGCCTGGCGATCATGGGCACGGGCTGGACCTGGCTGGACCCGGCGGTCAGCATCGCGATTGTGCTGCTGATCCTGGTGAGCACCTGGTCGCTGCTGAAGGAATCGCTGCGCATGATGCTGGCGGCCGTGCCGGGCAGCGTGGATTCGCGCAAGGTGGAACAGTTCCTGCGCGCCCGGCCGGGCGTGAGCGGCGTGCACGACCTGCATATCTGGTCGATGAGCACCACCGAAACGGCACTGACGGCGCACCTGGTGATGCCGGCAGGCTACCCGGGCGACGTGTCGATGGACGATATCGCGCGCAGCCTGCGCGAGGAATTCTCGATTCATCACAGCACGCTGCAGATGGAACTGGGCACCACCGAGCATGCCTGCTGCCTGGGGCAGAACGATGGGGCGCACGGGCATGAGCATGATTCCAGCCACGATCACGATCACGATCACGGCCATGATCACGACCATGAGCACGGCCATGACCACAAGGATGGCCACGGCCACGCGCATCACCACTGACAGTGCCGGGCCGCCCGGGCCCGGTGAGGATCACTGGTCGGCCAGGCCCGCAAACAGCTGGGTGCTCAGGTAGCGCTCGCCGAACGAAGGAATGATGGTCACGATGACCTTGCCCTCGTTTTCCCGGCGCTGCGCCACCTGCACGGCGGCCCACAGCGCGGCGCCGGCCGAGATACCTACCAGCAGCCCTTCCTCGCGTGCGGCCCGGCGCGCACAGTCGAACGCATCGTCGTTCTTCACGGCGATCACTTCATTGTAGACCTGCGTGTTCAGCACGGCCGGCACGAAGCCGGCGCCGATGCCCTGCAGCGGATGCGGCCCCTTGGTGCCTTTCGACAGGATCGGCGATGCCTCGGGCTCGACGGCGATGCACTGGAACGACGGCTTGCGCTCGCGGATCGCCTCGCCCACGCCGGTGATCGTGCCGCCGGTGCCCACGCCGGCCACCAGGATATCCACCTGGCCGTCGGTATCGCGCCAGATTTCCTCGGCGGTGGTGCGGCGGTGGATCTCGGGATTGGCGGGATTGTTGAACTGCTGCGGCATCAGGTAGCGGGGGTCCGACTGTGCCATTTCCTCGGCGCGGCGGATCGCGCCGACCATGCCTTCGCTGCCGGGGGTGAGCACCAGGTCGGCGCCATACGCGCGCAGCAGGGTGCGGCGTTCGCGGCTCATCGTTTCCGGCATGACCAGCGTGCACTTGTAGCCACGCGCGGCGCACACCATCGCCAGCGCAATGCCGGTGTTGCCGCTGGTGGGTTCGAGGATGACCGTTTCCGGCCCGATCAGGCCGGCCTGCTCGGCCGCCATGATCATCGACAGGCCGATACGGTCCTTCACGCTGTGCGCCGGATTGTAGAATTCCAGCTTGGCCAGCAGCTGCGCGGGCGCGCCCTGGGCCAGTGCGTTCCGGGTCAAGCGGTTGATGCGCACCAGCGGTGTATTGCCGATCAGCGCAGTCACATCATTCGCAACGTTCATCTGGGTCTCCGCACGAAGGTGAGGAGTCCAGTGTAACGCCGCGGCTTATTTCACGTCGAGCAGTTCGACGTCGAAGATCAGGGCCGAGTTGGCCGGGATGTTCGGCATGGCGCGCGCACCGTAAGCCAGGTTCGACGGGATAATCAGCGTGCGCTTGCCACCGATCTTCATGCCGTTCACGCCCTGCTCCCAGCCCTTGATGACCTGGCCGGCGCCCAACTGGAATTCGAGCGGATCGCCGCGGTCGCGCGACGAGTCGAACTTGCGGCCCTTGCGGCCCTTGGCCATCGGGCGGTACAGCCAGCCGGTGTAGTGGACCGACACGGTGGAGCCGGTAACGGCTTCGCGGCCGGTGCCGAACTTGGCATCGGTAACGATCAGCTGTTCGGCGGCGGGGCCGATCGTGGCGGAACCGGGCACCACGGCTTCGGCCGGCGCTTCCTGCGCGGCCGGCTGCGCCGGGGTTTCCTGCGTGGCCGGCTGTGCCGGGGTTTCCGGCCCGGCGGGCGGGGTCTGGGCGTGGGCCAGCGAAGCGGCGCACAGCAGGATGGACAGCACTGGAGCGGACAGACGGGTCATCATGTATTCTTTCTGTACTGGGTTTTGAGGCGGCAACATGATATCAAATGAAGCTGATACTGGGCCAATTAGTGGGCCAATTAGCGGGCCAATTGCCGGGCCAACCCGCAAACTTTTCTTTGCCTTGTGGCCGGACGATGCCACGCGCGACGCGCTGGCCGCGCTGCAGGCCCCGGTTTCCGGCCGGCTCACGCCGCCCGGCAAACTGCACCTGACCCTGGCCTTCCTCGGGCACGTGCCGGCGGACGTGACGCCGGCCCTGCTCGCCATCCGCGACCGGCTCGACGTGCCGCCGATGCATCTGGCGATCGACTGCTACGGTTACTTCGCGCGGCCCCGCATCGCCTGGGCCGGCATGACGCAGGTACCTGCCGGGCTCGTGGCGCTGCATGAAGAACTGGTGCGGGAACTCGAGGCGGCCGGCTTTTCCGCCGCCACGCACGGCGCGTTCAAGCCGCACGTGACGCTGGCGCGCGAAGCCCGGCAGGCGCCGCCGCAAGTGCCGGCGGCACCGGTGGCATGGACCGTGGACCGTGCCGTGCTGGTGGAATCGCTGCCGGACGGGCGCTATGTGCCCGTCGAACGTTAGCCGGCATGGTTAGCCGGCATCGCGGATCACTGGCTCTGCGCCGCCGGCATCGGCCGGCATGACTTCCTCCGCCAGCTTGTGCAGCACATGCCCCGCGGCCACCATGCCGAACGTGGCCGTGACCACCATCGCCGAGCCGAACCCGGCGCAATTGATGCCGGTAAGACCCGCCTTGGCCGGCGGCGCGTCGTCCGCATCGACCTCGCACACGTCGCCCGTTTCCGGGAACTTCAACGGTTCCATCGAGAACACGGCGTCCACGCCCAGCTTGTTCTTGCCGTTCGGCGGATAATTGAATTCGCTGCGCAGCCGCCGGCGCACCTTCTTCAGCAGCGGCTCCTGTTCCGTCCTGGCCAGGTCGCGCACCTCGATCTTGGTGGGGTCGGTCTTGCCGCCGGCACTGCCGATCATGATCAGGCGGATGCGGCGCGAACGGCAGTAGTGCACCAGCGCCGTCTTGGCGCGCGCGCTGTCCATCGCGTCGATCACGTAATCGTAGTCGTGGCCGCCGATCATTTCGTCGAGATTGTCCGGTGTGACGAAATCCTCGATCTCGGTAACCTGGCAATACGGGTTGATCTGCGCGATGCGCTGGCGCAGCGCGGTCACCTTGGCCATGCCGACGGTGTCGCTGAGGGCCTGGATCTGGCGGTTGATGTTCGATTCGGCAACGTTGTCGAGGTCGATCAGCGTGAGGCGGCCGACGGCGCTGCGGGCCAGCGCCTCGACGATCCAGGAGCCGACGCCGCCAACGCCGATCACGCAGATGTGCGCGGTGCGGTAGCGCGCCAGGGCCGCCTCGCCGTACAGCCGGGCAACGCCGCCGAAGCGGC
>DASVVD010000590.1:0-4202 GCA_036386715.1 Pseudoduganella sp. | reverse complement strand
AACCGGTCGACGTGCGGCAGGCCGGAATATAGTCGCGCTCGATGAATTCCGCCAGGCGCGCCAGCGCCGGCTGCAGCTGCATGACCGCGGCGCGGTAGCCCGCCGTCAGGCGTGCCTTGTCGGCGGCCGAAAAACCGGCCGGCATCCGGTTCACGGGCGTGTAGTAAATACTCTGCTCCGGTACCGTGCTGACGAGTTTCCTGAATTGCGGCAGTGCCGACACCATGATCGCCTTCGGCTGCGTGACGCCGCTGCGCATGCCTTCCCGCATGTTGGCGATCGCCTGGTCGATCCAGGCCGGCAGCTGTGTCAGCCGGTTCAGGTAGGCACCGTACTGTGCCACGCTGGTCAGCGGCTGCGACGCCTCGCCGCTGGCAAAGTTCGCCAGCGTGACCGGCATGCTGTCCATCTGGCTCAATGGCAACAGGTGGCCCGGATAAGGCTCGTACGACAGCAGCGTCCTGAGCTCGAAGGCCAGCACGTCGTGGTTGATCCGGTCGCGGTGCGTCAGCTTGTGGCGGTCGATCTGCCCCAGGCGGCGGGTGTAGTCGCGGTAGCGGGCAAACTGCCGGGCGCGCTCCGCGGGGGCGATCGCCATGCCGATCTGGTCGTCGAAGCGGTTGTCGCCGTTGTCGGTGGCATTGACCGGCTCATAGCGGGCGATGGCGTCGTAATACTCGTCTGCCAGGGCGAGGAATTTCCTTGTTTCGGCATCGGAGACAGCTGCCGAGACTTTGCCGGCCGGCATGCCGGTTGCGGGCGATGCGGCTTGCGCCGGGCCAAAAGACAGCAGCAGGACTGCGGCCAGCGCACCGAGGGGGCGCAGGTTACGACGGTGCTTCATGGGTGATTTTCCGAATATGGGTGGTTGGAAAGGAATATTGCCAGCATAAGCGATCCAGCGCGGCAGTGGAATGGCTTGCCAGGCATTGTCCAGGCGACGCATCAGGAAGTCTTGCTTGTTGGAAAAATGTAATCCTTTGTACCGGCGATAGGCTTATGCAGGACATGTCATTAAAATAACGGCGGCCTGATTCACGTATCGGGCCACCCGCTTTCAATGACTGCCAGGAGTAACAAGCATGAAAACAATATTTGGCGCTGGCTTGCTGGCAGCCGCGCTCACCATGCCGGTGACAGCCATGGCTGGCCCGGTACCATCGATCGACTGGAATGGTCCGCCCACCACGCTGGTGCAGGAGGTGGATCTTCTCAACGGGGATATCGCCGGATGCCCGGCCGCCTGCCTGGACGGTGCATTCATGGGCACCCATGCCGTCGCACCGGAGGCTGAAAACGACAGCGCCACGCCTGCCGCGGGTGCAGCAGCGATCCCGGAGCCAGGCACATGGGGCATGCTGCTGGCCGGCGGCGTCGTGCTGGGCCTGATACAGCGCCGCCGCGCCAACGAAAAATTCACCTGACGGGCTCATCCGGCGACGCCGGTTTGTCCTGAACGTTTCCCGGTTGCTCAGGCAGGCTGCGAGGCTTCCGCCAGCCGGTGCTCATACAGCGCCGCCACCACGTCCGATTGCGTGACGATGCCGGCAAAGCGCTGTTCGCTGTCGACCACGGGAATATGGTGCAGGCCGGCATCGGCCATCAGCGGCACCAGGTCGACGATCGGCGTATCGGTCCGGGCCACGCGCGGGCGCGGCGTCATGATCTGCCCGACCACCTCCGCCTTTTCCGAGTGGGAAAGGCCGGACGGCTTGAGGAATTCCTTGAGCTTCTCGCGCATGCCGCGGTAATCGTCCAGCCCGCCATGTTTCAGGAAATCGCTTTGCGCCACGATGCCGATCACGCGGCGGGCAGGGTTGAGCACCGGCAGGGCCGCGATATGGCGGCCGCGCATCGCCAGCCAGGCTTCCGTCAGCGGCGTCGCGAATTCGGCCGTCACCACGTCGCGCGACATGATGTCGCCGCAGGTGATCACGCCGAAGCGGCGCTGGTAGGCGCGCAGCTCGGTCTGCAGGAACAGCGCTTCCAGGTCGTCGCGGCTGATGTCGAGCACCTGGCCATAGCGCCGCAGCACCGCATCGAGGTCCTCCGGCTTGAAGCCCAGGCGCACCGTTGGCACGTCATCCTTCGTGGCATGCGGGTTCGGATGCGCCAGCACCTGCGCGTGCGGATAGCGCCGTCCGGTCAGGTTGTTGTACACCATGGCGGCGGCCACCAGCAGCACGGAATCGAGCAACACCGGCCCCAGCGGGAAGGAAAAGCCGGCCGCGTGCACGGCCGGGCCGCCGATCACGGCGGTCAGCGCCGCCGCGCCGCCGGGCGGGTGCAGGCAGCGTGTCGCGAACATTGCGGCGATGGCGAGCGCTGCCCCCAATGCCGCCAGCGCGGCCATCGGCATCAGGTCGCCCAGCCAGCGTACGCAGGCCGCGCCGACCAGCGCCGAGATGACATTGCCGCCAATCACGGACCAGGGTTGCGCCAGCGGGCTGGCGGGCAGGCAAAACAGCAGCACCGACGAGGCACCCATCGGCGCCACCAGCCAGATCGCATCCGCACCCAGCATCAGGTGGGCAACGGTGCCTGTAATGAAGAGTCCCAGCAAGGCGCCGGCGCTGGCACGCAGGCGTTCCGTGGTGCTGGCCGTGCTGGGAGCCGGCAGCAAGGCATTAAACAAAGATCTTACGCGCATCTTTGGATTATCCCATGCCGGCCCCATGCGCGACCAGATCCAATGGCAGGGCGGTGGTGTATTTGATCTGCTCCATCGAAAAGGCCGACGAGACGCCGGTCAGGTGGGCAGCCCGGATCAGCTTCTTGTAGAAGCGGTCATAGCCGTCGATATCGGTGGTCACTACCTTCAGCAGGTAGTCCACGTCGCCGCTCATCCGGTGGAATTCCATTACTTCCGGCAATGCGATCACGGCGGCGGCAAACTTTGCCAGCCATTTCTCGTCGTGCTGGCCAGTGCGCACGCTGACGAACACGATCACCGGCAGCCCGGCCTTGCGGCGGTTGACCAGCGCCACGCGGCGGTCCAGGTAGCCGGCATCCTGCAGCCGCTTGAGGCGTTTCCAGCATGGCGTGCTGGTCAGCCCCACCTTGTCCGCCAGCTCGGCCACCGACAGCGTGCCGTCCACCTGCAGCGCGCCCAGGATCGCGTAATCAAACCTGTCGAGATCGTTCATGCTGCTTTCATGTAAATATGAGGATGAATGTTCTCATTATGCCGTCGATACAAGGGTTTTTGGGACGCCTGCTTCGTCCCTGGGCGTTAATCTATCCGGATGAACAATGACATCTACCTCGACGGCAACGCCACGACGGCCGTCCTCCCCGCTGCGCTGCGGGCCGCCGTGCAAGCCATGGAGCACGATTACGGCAATCCCAGCAGTACCCATGGCACCGGGCTGAAGGCCCGGGCGGTGCTGGATGCGGCCCGCGTTCGTGCCTGCCGCGTGCTCGGCGCCGGCGCCGGCCGGGTGATGTTCAACAGTGGCGCCACCGAAGGCATCCAGACCGCCGTCCTCTCCGCCCTGTGCGCGGTGCGCGCCCGTCGTGCCGCCGGCGAGCCGGCCGGCACGCTGCTGGTGTATGGCGCCACCGAGCACAAGGCCGTGCCGGAAAGCCTGGCGCACTGGAACACGCTGCTGGGACTGGGCCTGGAACTCGTGGCGTTGCCCGTCGGCGCGGACGGCCGTCATGACCTGGCGGCGCTGCGCCGCCTGGCACCGGCTGCCGCGTTCGTTTGCACGATGGCGGCAAACAATGAAACCGGGGTGATCTCCGACCTGGCCGGCATTGCCGCCGCGCTCGAAGGCAGCCCGGCCCTGTGGATGGTCGACTGCGTGCAGGCACTGGGCAAGCTGGCGCTGGACCTTGCCGGCACCCGCATCGATTACGCGCCGTTTTCCGGCCACAAGCTGTATGCGCCGAAAGGCACCGGCATGCTGTACGTGCGTGCCGGCGCGCCGTTCACGCCGCTGATGAAAGGCGGCGGCCAGGAAACCGGCTGGCGTTCCGGCACCGAGAACATGGCCGGCATCGCCGCGCTCGGCGCCGTGCTGGCGGCGCTGGAAGCAGGGGATACCTTCCCCAGCCACGCCGGGATGGCGGCGCTGCGCGACCGGCTGGCAGAGGCATTGCGCGACGCCTTTCCCGGCATCGTGTTCAACGCCCCGCTGCAGGATGCCTTGCCGACCACATTGAACGTGAGTGTGCCGGGCGTGGCGTCCAGGGAACTG
>DASVVD010000589.1:0-7196 GCA_036386715.1 Pseudoduganella sp. | reverse complement strand
GGCCGCCGGTTTCCTGGCCTTAGGCTTCGTCGCCGGCTTTTTCGCCGCACGCGGTATTGCCGGAAAACCGGGGTCGGCCCCCTGCGGTCCAGGTGCATCGACCAGAAAACCGGGGTCAGACCCCTGCTGTCCGGATGCTTCAGCAAAAAAACCGGGGTCAGACCCCGGAACGGCGGCGCGGACCTTGGTCCGGGCACGGGCCGTGGGGTCAGACCCCTGCGGCGCGAGGCGCTCGGCCAGGAGGCGGCAATAATCGGGATTGAGTTCGAAGCCGGTGAAGTGGCGGCCCGTGTTGCGTGCCGCGACGGCCGTGGTGCCGCTGCCCATGAACAGGTCCAGCACCACGCCGCCGGGCGGACACGATGCCTTCACCATCCGTTCGATGATCTCGAGCGGCTTTTGCGTGGGGTGATCGACCCGCTCCGCATGTTGCCTGTGCAGGCGCGATACGCTCCACAGGTCCTTCGGGTTGTAGCCCTGTTCCAGCCATTTCGCGCCGATGAAGATGGAGCGCGAGCGGGCCTTCTTGGTTGCGGCGTCGTACGGGATGCGCACGGCGTCGAGGTCGAAATAATAATCCTTGCGGCGCACGAAAAAGCCGATCGTGTCGTGCACCGACGTAAAACTGCGCACGGTGCCGCCCATCGACGGCACCCGGCGGTCCCAGATGATCTCGTTCATCATCGTCATGCGCCGTTTCAGCATCACGAAAATCTCCGGCGCCGAGCGCCAGGTGGTGAACACATACAAGCTGCCGTTTTCCTTCAGCTTCGGCAGCGCCGCATCGACCCACTGCTCGGTCCACGCCAGGAAATCCTCCACCGGCTGCTGGTCGGAGGCGTTGCCGTAATCCTTGCCCAGGTTGTATGGCGGGTCGGTCAGGATCAGGTCGATCGAGCCATCCGGAATGCGCTTCAGGCCGACCAAGGCGTCCTCGCAGAATACCTGATCGAGCCAGGTGCTCATGGTTTCAGCCGCAGCTCCGCACTGCGCGCGTGGGCCTGCAAGCCTTCGCCGTACGCCAGCTCGGCCGCGACCCTGCCCAGTGTCTGGGCGCCCGCTTCACTGACCTGGATCACCGACGAACGCTTCTGGAAGTCGTACACGCCAAGCGGCGACGAGAAGCGCGCCGTGCGCGAGGTGGGCAGCACGTGGTTCGGGCCGCAGCAGTAGTCGCCCAGCGATTCGGACGAGAAGCGGCCCAGGAACATCGCGCCGGCATGGCGGATCCGGTCGGCCCACTGCTGCGGTTCCTCGGCGGAGATTTCCAGGTGCTCGGCGGCGATGCCGTTGGCGATCTCGCACGCCTCTTCCATGCTGCGCACCTTGATCAGCGCGCCGCGATCCGTCAGCGAGGTGCGGATGGTTTCCTGGCGCGGCATCGTCGGCAGCAGCTTTTGAATCGAGGCTTCCACCTGCGCGATATAGTCCGCGTCCGGGCACAGCAGGATGGCCTGCGCCAGCTCGTCGTGCTCGGCCTGCGAGAACAGGTCCATCGCCACCCAGTCCGGGTCCGTGGTGCCGTCGCATACCACCAGGATCTCGGATGGGCCGGCAATCATGTCGATGCCCACCGCGCCGAACACGCGGCGCTTGGCGGCGGCCACGTAGGCATTGCCGGGGCCGACGATTTTATCGACCGGCTGGATCGACTCGGTACCGTAGGCCAGCGCGGCCACGGCCTGCGCCCCGCCGATGCCGATCACGCGGTCGACACCGGCGATCGCCGCGGCGGCCAGCACCATCTGGTTCTTCACGCCGTCCGGCGTGGGCACCACCATCACGATCTCGCCGACACCGGCGACCTTGGCCGGGATCGCGTTCATCAGCACCGACGATGGATACGCCGCCTTGCCGCCCGGCACATAGATACCCACGCGGTCCAGCGGCGTGATGCGCTGGCCCAGCACGGTGCCGTCTTCCTCGGTGTAGGTGAAACCCTGCAGCTCCTGCTTCTGGCGCTCGTGGAAAACGCGGATGCGTTCGGCCGCCGTCTGCAGGGCGGCACGCTGCGCGTCCGGCAGCGCCGCCAGCGCGGCGTCGAGTTCGCCCTGGCCGATCTCGAAGTCCTGCAGGCTGGTCGCGCCGCCATGCGGGATGCGGTCGAATTTATTGGTGTACTCGACCACCGCTTCGTCACCGCGCGCGCGCACCTGCGCGATGATTCCCGTTACGGCCTGTTCGATGGCGAAGTCGGTCTCCGCTTCGAACGCGAGCAGCGCGTCGAGGGTTTCCTGGAAATCGATGGCGGTGGAGTCGAGCTTGCGGATCTGGATCATGGTGGCTGGCCTGCTGTGCTGGATTTTGCTGGATTGCTGGTTACGCTGACTGGGAGGCGCGTTCGAACGCTTCGAGGATCGGTTGCAGGCGGGCGCGCTTGAGTTTCAGCGCGGCCTGGTTGACGACCAGGCGGGACGAGATATCGCAGATCTCCTCCACTTCCACCAGGTTATTGGCGCGCAGTGTGCTGCCGGTGCTGACCAGGTCGACGATCGCATCGGACAGGCCGACCAGCGGCGCCAGTTCCATCGAGCCGTACAGCTTGATCAGGTCGACGTGCACGCCCTTCTTGGCAAAGTGCTGGCGCGCCATCTCGGTGAACTTGGTGGCCACGCGCAGGCGCGCGCCCTGGCGCACCGCGGTTTCGTAGTCGAAGCCGGCCTGCACGGCCACCGACATGCGGCAGCGCGCGATGTTCAGGTCGATCGGCTGGTACAGGCCTTCGCCGCCGTGCTCGAACAGCACGTCCTTGCCGGCCACGCCGAAATCGGCCGCGCCATGCTGCACGTAGGTCGGCACGTCGGTGGCGCGCACGATCAGCACGCGCACGTTCGGGTCGTTGGTCGGCAGGATCAGCTTGCGCGAGGTCTCCGGGTTTTCCGTGACGGTGATGCCGGCGGCGGCGAGCAGCGGCAGCGTATCCTCGAAGATCCGCCCCTTGGACAGGGCAAGGATCAGCTGGGAACGGTCGGTGGCCTGGCTTGGTAGTGTGCTCATGATTATGTGATGCGTGCTTATTTGATACGCGTGATATTGGCGCCGACGGCGGAGAGCTTCACTTCCATGCGGTCGTAGCCGCGATCGAGGTGATAGATGCGGTCGACCAGCGTTTCGCCTTTCGCGGCGAGGCCGGCGATGACCAGCGACGCCGAGGCGCGCAGGTCGGTCGCCATCACGGGCGCGCCGATCAGCTGGGGCACGCCGTCGATCCACGCGGTATTGCCGTCGATGCGGATCTGCGCGCCCAGCCGGTTCATTTCCTGCACGTGCATGAAGCGGTTTTCGAGAATCGTTTCCGTCACGCTGCTGTGGCCGCCGGCGACCGTGTTGACGGCCATGAACTGCGCCTGCATGTCGGTCGGGAAGCCGGGATATTCGGTGGTGCGGAACGACACCGGCGCCGGCCGCGCATCCATCTGCGCGCGGATCCACGTGTCGCCCACGGTCAGGCGCACGCCCGCCTCGCGCAGCTTTTCCAGTGCCACGTCGAGGATGTCGGTGCGGGTGTTGCGGATCGTGATGTCGCCGCCGGCCGCCGCGACGGCGCACAGGAACGTGGCCGCTTCGATGCGGTCCGAGATCACCGCATGCGCGGCGCCGTTCAAGGCCGGCACGCCCTGGATCGCCAGGCGGCTGGTGCCGATACCGTCGATCCTGGCGCCCATCGCCACCAGCAGGTTGGCGAGATCGGTCACTTCCGGCTCGCACGCGGCGTTTTCCAGGATCGTTTCACCCTCGGCCAGCGTGGCCGCCATCAGCAGGTTTTCCGTGCCGGTGACCGTGATCATGTCGGTGGTGATGTGGGCGCCTTGCAGTTTTTTCGCCTTGGCGTAGATGTAGCCGGCATCGATCGAGATCTCGGCGCCCAATGCGCGCAGGCCCTTGATGTGCTGGTCGACGGGGCGCGAACCGATCGCGCAGCCGCCCGGCAGCGATACCTTGGCTTCGCCGAAGCGTGCCAGCAGCGGGCCGAGCACGAGGATCGACGCGCGCATCGTCTTCACCATTTCATACGGCGCCTCGAGCTTGTCGATCTTCGCGCCGTTCAGCGTGACCTGCTCGCCATCCTGCTCGACCGACAGGCCGGTCTGGCGCAGCAGTTTCAGCATCGTCGCCACATCGTGCAGGTTCGGCACGTTCGACAGTCGCAGGTCGCCCGCGCTCAAGAGGCCGGCGCACAGGATCGGCAGTGCCGCGTTCTTGGCGCCGGAGATACGGATGTCGCCGACCAGGCGCTTGCCGCCGGTAATGAGCAGTTTGTCCATGCGGTGATTCCTTTAGGCCTTGGCGACGAATTCTTCTGGGGTCAGCGTTTTCATCGACAGCGCGTGGATTTCCTCGCGCATGCGGTCGCCCAGTGCCGCGTAGACGATCTGGTGGCGCTGGATCGGGCGCTTGCCGGCAAACGCCGGCGAAACGATGACGGCGGTGAAGTGCTGGCCGTCGCCCTCCACTTCCAGGTGGGTGCATTGGAGGCCGGCGGCGATGTAGCCGTGGATTGCTTCGGGAGTCGTGGTCATGTTGGTACCTCTTAGTGTCTGAGTCGGTAGCCGCTCTTGAGCAGGCGGATGGCCAGCAAGGCGAGCACCACCAGGAAGGCGGAGACAATCGCCAGGCTGGTCCAGGGATTGATGTCGGACTGGCCGAAGAAGCCGTAGCGGAAACCGTCGATCATGTAGAAGAACGGGTTCAGGTGCGATACGGTCAGCCAGAACGGTGGCAGCGAGTGAATCGAGTAGAACACGCCGGACAGGAAGGTCAGCGGCATGATCAGGAAGTTCTGGAACGCCGCCAGCTGGTCGAATTTCTCGGCCCAGATGCCGGCGATGAGGCCCATCGTGCCGAGGATCGCGGCGCCCAGCAGCGCGAACACGGCGATCCACAGCGGCCAGGCGAACGACATGTCGGCGAACCATGCGGTGACGACGAACACGCCCAGACCCACCGTGAGGCCGCGCACCATCGCCGCGATCGTATAGGCCGAAAAGATTTCCCAGTGCGACAGGGGCGTCAGCAGCACGAACACCAGGTTGCCGGTGATCTTCGACTGGATCAGCGACGACGAGGAATTGGCGAAGGAATTCTGCAGCACGCTCATCATTACCAGGCCGGGAATCAGGAAGGCCGTGTACGTCACGCCCGGGTAGACCTGCACGCGGCCTTCGAGCACGTGGCCGAAGATCAGCAGGTACAGCATGGCGGTCAGGATCGGCGCGGCGACCGTCTGCGTGGCCACCTTGTAGAAGCGCAGCGTTTCCTTGTAGACCAGGGTGCGGAAGCCGGTGGACATCATGGCGCACCTCCATCCATGATCTGCAGGAAGATGTCTTCCAGGTCGGCCTGCTGCAGCTGCAGCTCGTCGATGACGGCGCCGCTTTCGCGCAACCGTGCCAGGATGGTTTCCACTTCCATGTATTCGTTGACCTTCAGGCTGTACTTGCGGCCAGCCTCGACAGGTTCAGCGTGCAGCACCAGGTGGCGCAGCTCCTGCGGCAGGTCGCCCGATTTCAGGTGCACGATCAGCTGCGAGCCGGAAATGCGGCGGATCAGCGACGACATGGTGTCCAGCGCCACCACCTTGCCCAGCTTCATCATGGCGACGCGCTTGCACATCGCCTGCGCTTCTTCCAGGTAGTGCGTGGTCAGCACGATGGTGTGGCCTTCGCGGTTCAGGCGCGAGATGAATTTCCACAGGGTCTGGCGCAGTTCCACGTCCACGCCGGCGGTGGGTTCGTCGAGCACGATCACGGGCGGCTTGTGCACCAGCGCCTGCGCCACCAGCACGCGGCGCTTCATGCCGCCGGACAGCGCGCGCATATTGGTATCGGCCTTGTTCGTCAGGTCGAGGTTTTCCATCACCTCGTCGATCCACTTGTCGTTGTTCGGCAGGCCGAAATAGCCGGACTGCAGCCGCAGCGTTTCGCGCACCGTGAAGAACGGGTCGAACACCAGCTCCTGCGGCACCACGCCGACTGCCCTGCGCGCGGCGCGGAAATCGGACACCACGTCGTGGCCGTGGATCGAGACGGTGCCCGCGTCGGGCCGGATCAGGCCCGCGATGATGGAGATGAGCGTGGTCTTGCCCGCGCCGTTGGGCCCGAGCAGCCCGAAGAATTCACCTTCCTCGATCGAGAGCGACACGCCGCCCAACGCCTGCAGCGATTGGTAGCGCTTCTCGACATTGCTGATTTGGATTGCTGTCATGCCTGGCTTGTTGATGTTGTTGCAACGTTGACCGTTGCGCTGCGGTCGCGCATGCGCGGGAACCGCGCCTTATCCGTCAATGCGGGCGCTCGAACCTTTTTGGCAAGAGCAACGGTCAATTATAGGGGAATTTCAGTGCGGCCATGCCGGGCCGCGGCGGAATTACTGCGAGGGGAGCGAAGCGGAGGTCAATGGTGATGCAGTTCAGCGTCAGCCGCATCGGGCGCGACGAGCGAACAGACACCATACAGCTTGGTCAGGCTTTGCAGCATGGGCGGCAGGTTCACCAGGCGCAGCTTGACGCCGGCCGCGTGCGCGGCGCGCTGCCAGGCCAGCATGACCGATACGGCGGCCGAATCGACCGCTACCACGTTGCGCATGTCGAATTCGCTCTGGCCGGCCCGCAGCGCGGCCAGGCCGTGTTCCAGCGCCGCCGTGGCGTTATCAACGGTCAGCGCGGTCAGGGACAGCATATTGTTCGAGGGATCGACCATGTTTTCCAGGATGAACGGAGTACAGAGGCAAAAGGGGCCGGATGCTTCCGGCCCCGAGGGTACTTACTTTTTCGCGGTCGCCAGCGGCTTGCTTGCCAGCTGCTTGTTCTTCGCGGCCAGCGTCTTGATCAGGCCGTCGATGCCGCCCTTGCTGATCTCGGTGTTGAACGTGCCCTTGTAGGTTTCCACCAGCCAGGCGCCCAGCACGTTGATATCGTAGATCTTCCAGCCGTCGGCGGACTTGGCCACGCGGTAGTTCAGCAGCACCGGTTCGCCACGGGTCATGTTGACCTGGGAACGCACTTCCACTTCGGTGTCGGTGGCATCGGCGCGCAGCGGCTTGAATTCGATCGTCTCGTTACGCACCTGCGACAGTGCGCCGGAGTACGTGTAGATCAGCAGCGTGCGGAACTCGGCCGACAGCGCGCGCTTCTGTTCCGGCGTGGCTTCGCGCCAGTAACGGCCGGCGGCCAGCGAGGTCATGCGCTCGAAGTCCAC
>DASVVD010000588.1:0-9577 GCA_036386715.1 Pseudoduganella sp. | reverse complement strand
TCGATATTGCCGATCAACTGGTCCGCCAGTCCCTGCATCGCTTCATGGCTGGCCCAGGCATTGTGCGGTGTGAGGATGAAATTGGGCAGCCGCAGTTGCAGCAGCGGATTGTCCGCCGGCGGCGGCTCCTGGGTCAGCACGTCGAAGCCGGCGCCGCCGATCACGCCGCGTGTCAAAGCCTCGGCCAGCGCCGCCTCGTCGACCAGGCCACCGCGGGCGGTGTTGATCAGCAGCGCCGAAGGCTGCATGCGCGCCAGTTCGGCCGCGCCGATCAGGTTGCGCGTGGCATCCGTCAGCGGCGCATGCAGCGACAGCACGTCGGCGCTCGCCAGCAGTTCGTCGAACGTCACGTTGACGACATCGGCATCCGTTACCGGCGAGCGCGTGTGGACCGCGATCTCCATGCCGAACGCGCGCCCGAGCGCGGCCACCTGTCTGCCCAGGGCACCGTAGCCGAGCAGGCCGAGGCGGCTGCCGCGCAGGTCGCGGATCGGGTGGTCGAACAGGCAGAAGCGCGGTGCCGCCTGCCACTTGCCCGCTTCCACGTCGGCCCGGTAGGCCACCAGGTTGCGGCGCAGTGCCAGGATCAGCGCGAAGGTGTGCTCGGGCACGGCAGCGAACGCATAGTCGCGGATGTTCGATACCACGATGCCGCGTTCGCGCGCAGCGAGCAGGTCGATGATGTCGGTACCGGTGGCGGCCACGGCGATCATCTTCAGGTTCGGCAGCTGCGCCAGCGTGTCGGCGCGCAGCGGCACCTTGTTGGTGATCGCGATGGTGGCGTCCTGCAGGCGCGCGGCGGCCTGCGCCGCCGTGCTGGCGGGGTATTCGGTCCAGGCATGGCCGAACGCGGGGCGGCGCACGTCGGCGATCACGCTGTCGCGGTCGAGGAAAACGATGGTGTGGTCTTGGATGGTGTGGTCTGGATTCAAGCAGCCTCCTGCAGTTGGGCGGGCGTGCGCAGGCGCATGTCCGGGTGGTTGGCAAACAGTTCGGCGACCCATTCGACGAACACACGCACCTTGGCGGACAGGTGGCGGTTCTGCGGGTAGACGATGTGGACCGGCAGCGCATCGGTCACCCAGTCCGGCAGCAACTGCACCATGCGGCCTTCGCGCACGTGCTGCAGCAACAGGTAATCCGTCATCTGGATCACGCCCAGGCCGGCCAGGCCGGCCTGCACATAGGCATTCGAGTCGTTCAGCGCGATCACGCCGGGCATCGGCACCTGGATGCGCTCGCCGTCCTTGGTGAAGTCCCATTCCATGATCTTGCCGGTCTTGGCGGAAAAATAGTTGACGCAGCGGTGCCGTTCCAGTTCGCGCGGGTGTTTGGGCATGCCATATTTCGCCAGGTACGCCGGCGCGGCGCAGGTCACGAAGTTGATGACGCCGATGCGCCGCGCAATCAGCGTGGAGTCGCCCAGCGTACCGCCGCGCACCGCGCAGTCGACGCCTTCCTCGATCAGGTCCACCGGGCGGTCTGAGCTGCCCAGCTCCAGCTGGATGTCCGGATAACGGTCGAAGAAGGCCGGCAGGGCGGGCACCAGGATTTCGCTGGACAGGCCGGTCGGCGTCTCGACGCGCAGCCGGCCGCTGGGCGACAGGCGGGTGCGCGACAGCGATTCCTCCGCATCCTTCACGTCGGAGAGGATGCGCAGGCAACGTTCATAGTAGGCGGCGCCATCGGCGGTGACGGACACCTGCCGTGTCGTGCGGTGCAGCAGCTTGACGGACAGCGACGTTTCAAGCTGCTGGATCAGGGTCGACACGGTGGCCTTGGGCAGCTGCATCAGGTCGGCCGCCCTGGTGAAGCCACCGGCATCGACCACCTGCACGAACACCTCCATTGCCTGTAATTTGTTCATCGCCTTGCCTCATTCGTGTTTCTCGGACCAGTTTCCATGCCATTCCAGCGCAATAAACGGAGTTCGCGCCGGTCATTATGCTGTCATTGTTCAGAATATTGAACAATCAATTCGCCGTTGCCGTATTTATCAGATTGTAGATCAAGCCTATGATTACTGCACTGCATCATAAACGTTGTCTCCGGAAGGGGCGAAGGAAGGTCATCATGGCACTGCGGAACATTCTCATCATCATGGCACTGGCGCTGTACGCGCTGGCCATGGCCGGCATCGTCAGCACGGAGGCCTACTCGCAGGCGGCCGGCGCCGAAGCGCGCGGCGTGCACGCGCTGCTGGCCGAGGTGCGTTCCGCCTCTTCCGTCGAACCCATGCTGGCCAACGCGCCGCGGGCGGTATCGCAGTGAGTACGGTGCAACAGGGCAAGGCCTCGCACGCCACGGCGGTGCACCCCATGCCACTGGCCGACGACCTGGTCCTGCGCGACCTGGCGGTGCAGGGCGCCGAGGCGGCGCTGCCGGGGCGCCTGTACCTGGCCGGTGCGGCGGCCACGAAGCGCGAAACGCTGGTGGTGTTTTTCCATGGCGGCGGCTTCGTCGGCGGCACCGTCGACGAGGCGGACGATTTCCTGTCGCGCCTCGTCAGCGGCGACCGCAGCCAGGTGGCGCTGTCGGCCGGCTACACGCTGGCATCGGTGAAACCCTTTCCGGCCGCGGTCGAGGATGCGCACGCGATCCTGCTGTGGGCCAGGAAGAACAAGGCAAAACTGTCGTGGAGCGGCAAGCGCCTCGTGGTGGCCGGCATCGAGGCCGGCGCCAACCTGGCCGCCGTGGTGGCGCTGATGTCGCGCGACCGGGGCGGGCCGCTGCTGGCCGGCCAGGTGCTGATCATGCCGATGCTCGACCCCGCGCTGTCCACCTGCTCGATGCGCGAAGTACCGGTGTGCCGCGACAAGGCCGCCGTCGCCGACAAGGTGGCCGGTACCTGCGCTGCAGGCTATCGCGGCTACCTGCCGAACGCCGCCGACCGCAGCCATCCGTATGCCTCGCCGCTGCAGTCGTCGCGGCTGAAGAACCTGCCGCCCGCATTGATCCTGTCCGCCGAGGACGATCCCCTGCGCGACGAAGCCGAACAATACGGTGCCAAGCTGATCAAGTGCGGCATCACCACCACCGTCCGGCGACTGCCGCCGGCGCCGCTGGAACAGCCGGGAGGGCGCAATGACTGTGCCTGCATCTTTGCGTTGACTGAAATTGCCGCCTTCATCCGCGGTGCCGATGGGAACGAGACCCCACCAGCCTAATAAATAAATTAAATAGTTTACTTATCGTCGGGCTGGCGATATAGTTAAACGATCAAGTTCCTGTAATCAACATCAAAACGCGCTGCAAAGCGTGGTGGACCCGCTTTTTCTCGAGCTAGGCGAACGGATGGCGGTAACGCTGGGTTATTACTTTTTTTCATACAAAACGGGGTTAAAAATGAAAAACACAAATACACTGACCGCATTGGTGCGACCAGTCGTCATGGCGCTGGCTGCCGCCGGCCTGGTGGTCACGCTGGCCGGCTGTGAAGACGCCACCGGCAAGCCTGCCGAAGCACCAGCCGCCGCTGGCGGTCCACCCATCTCCGCCGCGCTGGTGATCACCAGGCAGATCAGCGAGACCCAGGAATTCTCGGGCCGCATCGAGGCGATCGACCATGTCGAGATCCGCTCGCGTGTTTCAGGCTTCATCACGTCGGTGAACTTCAAGCCGGGCAGCGAAGTGAAGAAGGGCGATGTGCTGTTCGTGATCGATCCGCGCCCTTACCAGGCTGAAGCCGACCGTGCCGAAGCGGCCGCCAATTCGGCCCGCGCCCGCTCGGAACTGGCCCGCCTGGAGCTGACGCGTGCCGAGAAACTGCTGGCCGACAAGGCCATCGCCCAGCGCGAGTTCGACGAACGCGCTTCGTCGCAGAAGGAACTCGATGCCAGCGCCCGTGCCGCGCAGGCGCAATACGAAGCGGCGAAACTGAACCTGTCGTATACCCGCGTCACGTCGCCGATCGACGGCCGCGTCTCGAAGGCCGAGATCACGCTGGGCAACCTGGTCGATGCTTCCGCCGTCCTGACATCGGTGGTGTCGCTGGACCGGATCTACGCCAGCTTCGACGGCGACGAGGAAACCTTCCTGCGCGTGGGCACGCAGAACCACAAGGGCGATCCGGTGGTGGTGAAAGTGGGCCTGGCCAACGAGGAAGGCTTCCCGCACGAAGGCAAGCTGGAATTCGTCGACAACCAGCTCGACCCGAAGACCGGCTCGGTGCGCATGCGCGCCACGTTCGACAACAAGGACCGCGGCCTGGTGCCTGGCCTGTTCGCCCGCGTGCAGCTGGGCGGCGGCAGCGCCACCAGCAACGCGGTGCTGATCAGCGACCGCGCGGTAGGCACCGACCAGAACCGCAAGTTCGTCTTCGTGGTGGGCGCCGACAACAAGGCCGAATACCGCGCCGTCAAGCTGGGCCCGACCGTCGATGGCCTGCGCGTGGTGAAGGAAGGCCTGAAGGCCAACGAGAAGATCGTCGTCAACGGCCTGCAGCGTGTGCGCCCGGGCGCGCCCGTGACGCCGCAAGTGGTGCCGATGGATGCCGCCGTGGCCGCCAAGCCGCAGGACAACAAGAAGGCTGCCGACGTCGCCGCGCTGTAACGGCATCCCGGACAAGAACAAGGAATAATCATGAACTTCTCACGCTTTTTTGTCGACAAACCGATTTTCGCGGCCGTGCTGTCGATCATCGTGTTCGTCGCAGGGTTGATCGCCATCTTCAAGCTGCCCATTTCCGAATACCCGGACGTGGTGCCGCCATCGGTGGTGGTGCGGGCCCAGTACCCCGGCGCCGATCCGAAGATCATCGCTGAAACCGTTGCCGCGCCATTGGAAGAGCAGATCAACGGCGTTGAAAACATGCTGTACATGTCGTCGCAGAACACCAGCGACGGCGCGCTGCAGCTGACCGTCACGTTCGCCATCGGCACCAACGTCGAGCAGGCCGAGACGGCCGTGCAGAACCGCGTGCAGCGCGCCCTGCCGCGCCTGCCGGAAGAAGTGCGCCAGATCGGCGTGACCACCGTGAAATCGTCGCCGAACCTGACGATGGTGGTCCACCTGAATTCGCCGGATGGCCGTTACGACGACCTGTACCTGCGCAATTACGCGGTGCTCAACATCAAGGACCAGCTGGCCCGTATCCATGGCATGGGCGAGGTGCAGCTGTTCGGTTCGGGCGACTACGCGATGCGCGTCTGGCTCGATCCGCAGAAGGTGGCGGCGCGCGGCCTCACGTCGGGCGAAGTGGTCGACGCGATCCGCGAGCAGAACGTGCAGGTCGCCGCCGGCGTGATCGGCCAGGGCCCGTCGAAGGATGCCGACTTCCAGCTGACCGTCAAGACGCACGGCCGCCTGTCGACGATCGAGGAATTCGGCGACATCGTCGTCAAGGCCGGCAGCGATGGCGCCATCACGCACCTGCGCGACCTGGCACGCCTGGAGATGGGTTCCAACTCCTACGCGCTGCGCTCGCTGCTGAACAACAAGTCGGCGGTGGCGATCCCCATTTTCGAGGCACCGAATGCCAACGCGCTGCAGCTGTCCACGGACGTGCGGGCCAGGATGGCCGAGCTGTCGAAAGATTTCCCGGAAGGCGTCGAATACAGCATCGTGTACGACCCGACCCAATTCGTGCGCGCATCGATCAACTCGGTGATCCATACGCTGGTCGAGGCGGTGATCCTGGTGGCCATCGTGGTGATCATCTTCCTGCAGTCGTGGCGTGCCTCCATCATTCCGCTGCTGGCCGTGCCGGTCTCGATCGTGGGTACCTTTGCCGTGATGCTGATGTTCGGCTTCTCGATCAACACGCTGTCGCTGTTCGGCCTGGTGCTGGCGATCGGTATCGTGGTCGACGATGCGATCGTGGTGGTGGAAAACGTCGAGCGCAACATCGAGAACGGCCTGAACCCGCGCGATGCGACGATCCAGGCGATGAAGGAAGTGTCCGGCCCGATCATCGCCATCGCGCTGGTGCTGTGCGCCGTGTTCGTGCCGATCGCGTTCGTGTCCGGCCTGACCGGCCAGTTCTACCGCCAGTTCGCGCTGACCATCGCCATCTCCACCGTGATCTCCGCGTTCTCGTCGCTGACCTTGGCGCCGGCCCTGTCGGCGGCGCTGCTGAAAGGCCACCACGAACCGAAGGATGCGCTGACGCGCGGCATGGACAAGGTGTTCGGCGGCTTCTTCCGCGGCTTCAACAAGTTCTTCAACAAGTCCGCGCACGGCTATGAGAATGGCGTGAAGGGCGTGCTGCGCCGCAAGGGTGCATCGCTGGTGGTCTATGCGCTGCTGGGCGTTGCCGGCCTGTTCATGTTCAAGGCCGTGCCGCCGGGCTTCGTGCCGGGGCAGGACAAGCAGTACCTGATCGGTTTCGCGCAGCTGCCGGATGCCGCTTCGCTGGACCGCACCGATGAAGTGATCCGCAAGATGTCGACCATCGCCGAGAGCATTCCCGGCGTGGAGAACTCGATCTCGTTCCCGGGCCTGTCGATCAACGGCTTCACCAATGCGCCGAACGCCGGCATCGTGTTCCTAGGCCTGGCGCCTTTCGAGAAACGCAAGGATGCCAGCATGTCCGCCGCGGCGATCGCCGCCGAGATGAACAAGCGCATGGGCGCCGTGCAGGATGCGTTCGTGATGGTGCTGCCGCCACCGCCGGTCAACGGCCTCGGTACCACGGGCGGCTTCAAGCTGATGATCGAGGACCGCGGCAACCTGGGCTACGACGAGCTGTTCAAGGCCGTGCAGGCGGTGCAGGCCAAGGCGGCGCAGGAACCGCGGCTGCAGGGCGTGTTCTCCGGCTACCAGATCAACGTGCCGCAGCTGTTCGCCGACGTGGACCGGGTCAAGGCCAAGCAGCTGGGCGTGCCGCTGCAGACCATCTACCAGACCTTGCAGATCAACCTCGGTTCGCTGTACGTGAACGACTTCAACCAGTTCGGCCGCACCTACCAGGTGCGCGTCCAGGCCGATGCGCAGTTCCGCTCGCAGCCCGAGCAGATCGCCCAGCTGAAGGTGAAGAACGACAAGGGCGAGATGATCCCGCTGTCGTCGCTGATGCAGGTGAAGGACACGTATGGCCCGGACCGCGTGCAGCGCTATAACAACTACGTGGCGGCGGACCTGAACGGCGGCCCGGCGGCGGGCGTCTCGTCCGGCCAGGCGCAGGCGATCATGGACCAGATCCTGCGTGACACGCTGCCGAAAGGCATCACCTACGAATGGACCGAGCTGACCTACCAGGACATCCTGGCCGGCAACACGATGATCTACGTCTTCCCGCTGTGCGTGCTACTGGTGTTCCTGGTGCTGGCGGCGCAGTACGAAAGCTGGACGCTGCCGCTGGCCGTGATCCTGATCGTGCCGATGTCGATCCTGTGCGCGCTGATCGGCGTCAAGCTGACCGGTGGCGACAACAACGTCTTTACCCAGATCGCGCTGTTCGTGCTGGTCGGGCTGGCCTCGAAGAACGCCATCCTGATCGTGGAATTCGCACGCGAGCTGGAAGATCACGGGCGCAGCGTCGTCGACGCCGCACTGGAGGCTTGCCGCCTGCGTCTGCGCCCCATCCTCATGACGTCGATCGCTTTCATCATGGGCGTGCTGCCGCTGGTGTTCTCCACCGGCGCGGGTGCCGAGATGCGCCATGCGATGGGCGTCGCGGTATTTGCCGGCATGCTGGGCGTGACGTTCTTCGGCCTGTTCCTGACGCCGGTCTTCTATGTGCTGCTGCGCACGCTGGCCAAGCGGATCGACGAGAGAAAACAGAAAAACGTTCCGGCGCACGACGTGTCGCTGGTGAAAATGGAAGGAACCCACGGATGAACAACCTGATCGCACGGGGACTGGCTCCCTTGGTGGCCGCGCTGGTACTGACCGCCTGCGCCGCCCCCGAATTCAAGCAGCCGGCCATCGATGTACCGGCGGCATTCAAGGAGCCGCAGGCCGGCACCGATGTGCGGGTGGCCGCCGACGGCACGCGTTGGAAGCCGGCGCAGCCGGCCGAGCAGCAGGCGCGCGGCGAGTGGTGGCTGGCATTCAACGACACCGCCCTCAATGCACTGATGGCCGAGGCAACCCGCAACAACGCCAACCTGGCCGTCGCCGCGGCTCGCGTCAGCCAGGCGAGGGCGATTGCCGGCATCGCCGAGGCGGACCGCATTCCGCAGGTCGGCGTGGGCGTCGGCGCCAGCCGGGCGCGCTCGTCGCCGCAGGAAGCGGGTCTGCCGCAAGGCAGCGCGGTGGCGCCGGTCACCAGCTACAACGCCCGGCTGACGGCAAGTTATGAACTGGACCTGTTCGGCCGCGTATCGTCCAATGTGGCGGCGGCGCGCAACGACGCGGCAACCGTGGAAGCGAACTACCGCTCCGTGCTGCTGTCGTTGCAGGCCGACGTGGCCCAGACCTGGTTCCGCCTGCGGGCCACGGACGCCGAACTGGCGACCGTGGCGCAGACGGTCCGGCTGCGCGAGGAAAACGTGAAGGTCAACCAGCGGCGCTTCGACCTGGGCGACATCGGCGAATTCGACCTGTCGCGCGCCAAAACCGAACTGGCGACATCGCGCGCCGAGGCGATCGGCCTGGAGCGCCAGCGCACCACGGCCGAGCACGCGCTGGCCGTGCTGCTGGGGAAACCTGCGGCCGAGTTTACCGCCGGCGTCAACCCGCTCGAGGAAACCGGCGTGTTGCCGGGCATTCCGGCCGGCCTGCCATCGTCGTTGCTGGAACGCCGGCCCGACATCGCCGCCGCACAGCGCGCCATGGAGGCATCGAACGCCCGCATCGGCGTAGCCCGTTCGGCCATGTTCCCGGCGCTGACGATCAGCGCCGACGGCGGCGGCGTGGGCCCGGCATTCGCCGACGTGTTCCGCTGGAGCAGCCGCTCGTGGCTGCTGGGCGCGCTGCTGTCGATGCCGGTGATCGATGGCGGCCGGAATTCGGCGAACATCAGGCGCAGTGAGGCAGTATTGGAGGAATCGGTCGGTACCTACCGCCAGACGGTGCTGACCGCGTTCGCCGAGGTGGAAGACAACCTGGCCGGCCTGCGCATCCTGTCCGGCCAGACCGCGCAGATCGACGACGCGGTGCTCTCCGCCCGGCGCTCCGCCGACCTGGCGCAGAAGCTGTACGACGCCGGCCGCTCCAGCTACCTCGAGCTGCTCGACGCCCAGCGCAACCTCGCCGCCGTCGAACGCACCGCCGTGCAGCTGCGCGGCGACCGCGCCATCACTACCGTCGCGCTGATCCGCGCCCTCGGCGGCGGCTGGGACACGCCGGTCAACACCGCGCAAGCCAGCAACTGATTCACCCCGCGTAGTCCTTGCGGCGGCTCCCCCCCGGAGCCGCCGTTTTTTTTCGACCTCATAAAACTGCCCAGCTGGTCTCAATCCAACAGCGGGGACAGTCCCTCTTTTTTGGCAATGTTTCCTGCAAACGGGGACAGTCCCCGCTGCTGATTTCGAGGACTCTGCCAATAAAGTCATTCTTCCTTACCCATTTCACTCTTACAGCGGATATCTGCCACGCCTTGTCGCATGGTGACAACGGGGGGACAGTCCCCTTTTTCTGGAAATATTTCCTGAAATTGGGGACAGTCCCCGAACTTAGGAAATATTTGTTCGCT